>DKLW01000004.1:0-6904 GCA_002455835.1 Fidelibacterota bacterium UBA6630
TTTGGATCTTCTACTTGTTCACAAATGGCCACGCGATGGCCGGCGTTCACCAATTTATGTAAATAATTGTCAAGAGCGTGATAAGGGAATCCTGCCAAGGGCACATCTGCTGCCGCACCGCTGGCGCGTTTGGTGAGAACAATCCCTAAAATTTTGGCGGTGGTTTTGGCATCCTCGCTGAATGTTTCATAGAAGTCACCCATACGAAAGAGAACGATGGCATCGCTGTACTCTGCCTTCACTTCATTGTATTGTCGCATCAACGGTGTGCCCTGTTCTTTAGCCACAGTGCTCCCCTTTTCTGCGCGCATCGCCGTCACGTTCCGTAAGGCCGCGCTTGTCGCAATATTCCAATAATGGAATGGCTGTTTTACGGCTAGTACCCGTTATGGACTTAAAATCCGCCACTTTCATGGCATCATTGGATGCAAAATATGCTGATAAATCATCCTTCAATTTATTCAATACTTCTACGTGAATCCACATTCCACGCGCCACATCCTGCACTTTTTCTTCATCTTTAAGGATGTGAAGAACTTCTAACCCTTTTTTCTCATTCTCCGGATGGATGGTTTTAGCACTGGGCAAGTCGAATTGGGCCGTTTTCACCGTCGCTTCTATTTTCTTGGCCAAAGCTGCATCAGCGCCGGATAAAACAACTGAATGGCTTTTTAGGGCATACCCCCCTTCAACTGTGAATAATTCATCGTCCAAGAATGCGAGCATAAAGGAGAGCCAATTTCCATTGAATCCGGTGGTTTCTTGAATTCGATGTTTGGGTAATGATTTTTTATAGGGATTCTTTTCATGGAATGTGGTCAATATCTGCCGAATCAAGGTCGAAGATTTTTCAAAGGAATCAGCCATAAATAGAAGTCCCTTTTCATTTCGAATATTTAACGATTTTAGCCAATCTTTAATTTGAGACTCATTGGTGTGAAACTGGCGGGACCAATTCCCCAAGGACTGGGGGGACTTCCAAAATTCGGATACGAACTGGAGAAACCGTTTTGAAGGGGTTTTCTCTAATCTGTCTGCCCATATTCGAAGTGCTTTTCTGAATTGGGTTGGGTTGGAATCTAATACTACACATCCACCGATGGTTTCCATGGGTGAAAAACTGCGGATAATAAACCGTTCATCCATGAGGGCTGCCACCGGTTTTTCAAGGAGAAAGAGTACATTCGCGGACTGGCCTGCTTCTAAAAGTTTTGGCAAAAACGCTTTGGCCATGACTTCAGCCGTACCCATGTGGAGGTGTACGCGCTGACGGTTCTTCAATTTCCATTTCGTATCGGGGATCATGGTTACATGGGCAATGATTTTTTCTGTAGCCTTTACCCGGTTTGGCTCAGCAATAATTGTGCCCCGGTGTAAATCTTCTAATTCCGTCCCCCCCAAATTGATGGCGGCACGATCACCCATTTTCACTGATTTTGTATCGGTACCGTGGGTTTGAAGTCCACGAACTTTCGCTTTTTGATTTCCGGGGATAATCTCTAATTCTGTCCCTGTTTTGGTTTTACCTGATAAGACGGTTCCCGTCACAACGGAACCGAACCCTGTTTTTGAAAAAACACGATCCACCGGCAAATGGAAAAAACCCCGATCCAGCCCCGCTTCGATGGATTTTGATAGTTCTACAATGACGGACTTAAGTTCACCAACCCCTTCCCCTGTTTCGGTGGACGTACGGATAATGGGTGCATCCTTGAGAAAGGTGTCGGCTACCAAATCTTGGATTTCCAACTCTACCAAATCGATCCAATCCTTGTCGTCAGGGATATCCGTTTTGGTGAGGGCAATAATGCCATGCTCCACGCCTAGAAGCTTGAGAATGTGTAGGTGTTCTTTGGTTTGAGGCATGATGCCGTCATCGGCAGCGATGACCATAAGGGCAATGTGGACGGTGGAGACGCCGGCCACCATGTTTCGAATAAATTTTTCGTGGCCAGGGACGTCAATAATGGTGATGGATTGATCCAGGTAGGCAAACCCCAGATCGATGGTCATGCCCCGGGCTTTTTCTTCAGCGAGGCGATCCGTATCCGTGCCGGTGAGGGCCTTGACCAAGGCCGTCTTCCCGTGGTCAATATGACCAGCTGTACCGATAACTATTTGCATGATTCTCTTTGTGGTTAAATCGCATTGATTGCCCTTGCCAAATCTTTTTCCTGTCCTGGTATAACCGCTTTTAAATCAATGTAAAATGTATTCCCGTGGATGTACCCCACTACAGGATGTTCACAGTTTCGAAATAATGCCGCTAGTTTGGATGCGCGTATTCCCTTGGGTTTAAACTGAAATGCCATGCTTTCCAACTTCTCTTCCGGTAAAGATCCACTCCCCGCCTCTACATCAGATTCTACAAGAGAAATACCCAGTGTATCTACAGTCTTTTTCAGTAAATGGGAGAGTATTATTTCTCCTCTTTTCGTCAGAGATTTTCTAGAAGCCGTCATAAGAGAAATTGTCAAATTATCTTTGGATGGGCCATCGTCATTATAGGAGCGCAACGACTCTTCTAAAAATGCCAAACTCCATTTATCACAACGGACGGCTCGTGCAATGGGATTTATTTTCAAGCGATTTACCAATGTCTTTTTCCCGACGATGAGTCCTGCCTGAGGGCCGCCCAACAGTTTGTCACCGGAAAAAGTCACCAATCCCGCACCGGACTTTACCACATCCTGGACGAGCATGTCTCTTGGCACACCTTTGTAGGATAAATCCACAAGAGCGCCGCAGCCTAAGTCCGCCACGACAGGAATTCGCTTCTTTTTACCCAATTCTACCAATTCTGATATGGTTACGACCTTGGTGAATCCCCGCACCACATAATTACTGGTGTGAACCCACAAAATCATGCCCGTATTTTTGGTGATGGCCTTTTCATAATCTTTCAGGTGAGTGCGATTGGTAGAACCCACTTCTTTAAGAATGCATCCGCTTTTTTTAATGACATTAGGAATGCGGAATGAGCCACCGATTTCCACTTGTTGCCCTCGAGAAACGATCACTTCTTTACCTTCACCCAATTCATTGAGGGCCAAAAGCACTGCTGCCGCATTATTATTCACAGCCATGGCGGACTGGGCACCTGTAAGTGCGGATAGCAATCTATTTACATGATCTTGGCGCTGACCCCGTGTGCCTTTGGGTAGATCAAATTCTAAATTGGTATAACCGGAAATACGCCTAGCCACTTGTTTGGCGATGGATTCTTTCATGGGTGCTCGACCCAAACCGGTGTGAAGGACAATCCCCGTACCGTTAATAACGGATTGCATATTGGGAGCCGTTAATCGTTCAATTTCGGAAAGAATATTTTGTGTAATTTGGGGGCGTTTCAGTTTGAGCGTCCCTTTTTTGGCGGACCGACGAAACCCATCCAATTCAGATTTTATTATATAAGTTATATACTTAGTATTATGTAATTTATAATCATCGTATTCAAGTAATACTTCTGATACGGAAGGAAGTTCTTTGAGTTGATTTTGGGTCATTGTGTCGCGGAAAGTATATTAATTAATTCCCTGAATCAAGACCTTACCGCCGCTCTTCGCATGAAGAAGGCAAATACTACACTGGGGATAAGCAGTATACCCATGGCGGGGAATACGGCAGCTACGCCCATATTTTCTGCAATGAGTCCGCTGAATCCAGCAGCGAATGAGCCTATTCCAAAACTCAAGAAAAAGCTGATACCGTAACTCAGTCCCCTATTCTGGCTGTGGGTAAAACGGGCAATGAGTGTATTGCCAATGGGCTGGTTGCTGAAATAAGCCACGCCCAAGAGCAAACTGGATATAATGAGAAAAATATCGGTGGTATATCCCATGAGGATCAGTAAAGGAATATTCGCGAAAATGATAAAAATGAGTGCGGTGGTCTTTCGAAACCGTTCTCCAATCCTCGCACCGACCAATTGACCGCCTACACCAGCAATAAAGACCATGGTGGGAAAAATCCCCGCTTTCATATTGGCACTAAGATTCGGGAGGGTGGCATTGGTATTTTCTGCAAAATGAACAGGCATAAAGGTGGTAAATCCATAATAGGCCATGCCCATGAAGGCATTGGTGAGAAAATAGAGAATCAAAGCGGGCTTATTGGTGGCTTCTTCATGGTTGGCAAATTCTTCTTCAGGTATATTGCTTCGTTTGCGATAGGGAATGGCAAAAAATGTACTGATAGCCAGAATGCCATTAAAAACACCGAGGAAAGCATAGGCCGACCTCCAGGAGATTATTGCAGCCAATGTGGTGGCCAAAAGGGGTCCGGCCGCTGATCCTGTAGATCCGAATATCCCATGAATAGCCATCCCCCTTGTAAGGGACTTCACCCGATGAGAAATAAGGGTAAGTCCAGCTGGATGGTATATACTGCAGAAAAAGCCCATAAGTCCCAAGCTAACCACCATCATTTGAAATGATCCGGATAGTGCAACCAAAAGAGCTGAAATAGATGATCCTGACTGGTAAATAAGTAAAAGCTGACGCCCACCGAATCGCTTTTCGGCCCATCCTGCAGGAATGGCGCCCAAACCGAACATGAACGCGCTGACTGTGACTACAAACCCAAGCGTGTCAAGTCCTACGCTGAATTCATTTCGAATGACGGGAATAAGGCTGGGTAGGGCCAGCATAAGTGCATGCACCGATAGATGACTTCCACCGGTGATACTCAGAATGGTCTTTTCAAAACGAGTCATAAATAAAAAAGCCTCACCACCAAAGGTAATGAGGCTTTATAATAAAATGGAAAAACAGAATTACCGTTTCTCAGCGATACGCGTCGCTTTGGATCCGGTGAGTTTCCGCAGATAATTGAGTTTGGCGCGACGGACTTTACCGCGGCGTTTTACTTCAATATTCGCAACCATGGGTGAATGGATTGGGAAAATCCGTTCTACACCAATCCCGCCGGATATTTTCCGTACGGTAAATGTTTCAGAAATGTCACTGCCTTTACGGCCGATCACAATACCTTGAAATTTCTGGACACGCTCTTTACCGCCTTCAACCACGCGCACATCAATAGAAACGGTATCCCCTGCACCAAATTTAGGTACGTCTGTTTTGAGTTGGCCTTCTACAACCGGTTTCATCTTATTCATCGTTTCGCTCCGATTCCTTTAATCTTAAATAACTTTTCCAAATATCCGGACGCTTTTGCTGCGTCACTTCTTCACGGCGTTTTTGACGCCAGTCTTCAATCTTTTGGTGGTGCCCCGATAATAGTACTTCCGGCACATCCATTCCTTCAATTTCTCGCGGTTGAGTATAGTAGGGGGCATCCAATAAATCCGTGGCGAATGTATCGCTCAAGGCCGAATCCAGTTTATTCAACACACCGGGAATGAGCCGTACAATACTATCAATCATAATCAACCCTGGAATTTCTCCACTGGTGACCACAAAATCTCCAAGGGAATATTCATGTGTCACATATTTTTCGATGACCCGTTCATCCACACCCTTATAGTGTCCGCAAATGACAATAAGCTTTTTCACAGTGCTGTTTTCTTCAGCAGAACTGTGATCCCAAGGCTTCCCCTGAGGTGATGGGTAGATCATCCGTAGATCATCTGGCCCACCTACCGTTTCGATGGCATGTTCAATGGCCTTAAATAAAGGCCGTGGCATCATCACCATACCGGCACCGCCGCCGAATGGCGTATCGTCTATTTGACGATAATTGCCTTCGCCATATTCCCGGAGGTTGATGATATGAAGGCTAACCTTCTCTCGCTCAACCGCCTTTCGGAGCATCGTGTGCTCCACCACCGATTCCACCATTTGTTGGATCGGTGTAATAATGGCGATTTGGGTCTTCAACCTAATAAGCCGTCCATGGGGGTGATGGTCACAATGCCCATCTGTACATCCACCGCACGGACAATTTCCGGTACAACCGGAATCAATACTTCTTTTCCACCCCTATCGATAACATATACATCGCTGGCAGGAAGATTCATCATATCTGTCAATTCGCCCACAATTTCACCATTGTCTGTAACCACCGTTGCCCCCAACAGGTCTGGCGATATCATATTGATGGGATCTTCATCCGTGATGGAGGCAAATAATAGCTGCCCAATCATGGATTCTGCTT
Source organism: Fidelibacterota bacterium UBA6630 (assembly GCA_002455835.1). Taxonomy (GTDB): domain Bacteria; phylum Fidelibacterota; class Marinisomatia; order Marinisomatales; family TCS55; genus TCS55. The sequence continues at coordinate 6,118 of DKLW01000004.1, forward strand.
CATCACGGTTTTTGGATCCTTCAAATAAGAAACGACGTTTTTTATCTACGCCTGTGATCTTTTTGAGCTTCACATCCCGAGCCAAATTCGAATCAAAACCGATGTAGAGTGGTCTATCCACATATTCGTCAAACTGACGGATAAGAGGACGAACACCCACTTCGCCGTTTAAGCCGGCCACACGGGTAATTTTTGCAATGGCAAAAAGCTTATTGCTCATTCGTATCGATAATTTCCAATTGGGCTCTTTTGCCACCCTCTTTGGCGTTGATGGCAAATAATATGGTCCGAATTGCTGAAATATTGCGACCCTTTTTCCCAATTACTTTACCAAAATCACCATCGCCCACTCGCAATTCGAATAAAATCGTATCATCTGATTCAATGGCCTGAACGTCCACTTCATCTGGTTTATCAACCAATTGCTTCACGGCGTATTCAATGAATTCCTGCATCTTCTATCTCCTTTTAGTCAATATGCTTTATGCGTCTTCAGTTTTTTCTTCTTCAGCATCCCCGTCGTCACCAGATACTTCTGCTTCCGTTTCTTCTTCAGCAGGTTCCTTTTCTGGCGCTTCGTCAGTACTTTCCTCAGCTGCCTCTTCTTCAACAGGTGTTTCTACTTCTTCCTCGACTTCCGGCTCAGCTTCAGTCTTCTCGGATGCTCCTTCCTCTTCGGGAGCTAGTTCTGTCAATTCTTCTGCTTCAGGGGCTGCTTCTTCTTCGGGAGCTGCTTCTACTTCTTCCTCGGCTGGTGCTTCTTCTTCAGCTGGTGCTTCAGCTGGTG
>DKLW01000045.1:0-9988 GCA_002455835.1 Fidelibacterota bacterium UBA6630
ACAGTAACAATCCCTAAAAGCTGTTCATCAGAATCCACCACTGGAACGGCCAAAAAATTATATTGAGAAACAATCCGCGCCACTTCTTCCTGATCTGTTTCAGGGCGAACAGCGTGAACATTTTTTGTCATAATGTCCTTAAGCATGGTTTCACTAGGGGTGGTTACCAAATCGCGGAGTGAAACAACACCGGTTAATCGCCCATCATCATCCACTGCATAGAGATAAAAAACCATTTCCGCTTCTGCTTGATCTTGGAGGGCTGTGATGGCTTCTCGAGCACGCGTTTTTTCATGAAGCGTAAATGCATCGGTGTGCATGAGGATACCTGCACTGTCTTCCGGGTAGGCCATCATTTCTTCCAGTTCTTCTTGCTCCTCAGCTTGAAGCAAGTCGATTACGGACGCGGCAAATTCTTCATCTACAAGCCCCATGAGGTAAGCCTGTTCATTAGAACTGGCTTCTTCAAGGATAGATGTAATTCGTGTGGGCGATTCATTCTCAAGTAAATGGACCGAAATAGATTCATCCAATTCACTTAAGAATTCTACTGTCTGTTCAGAAGGGGTCATCATGGCAAATATGGTATCTTGCTCACTATCGTTAAAATAACGAAAGATTAATGCCATATCCGCAGGGTGAGTCTTTTCAATTAGTTTAATAATATTCGTCTTGGCATGACGACGAAGCAGACGTCTGAAGGTATCCCGAAGAAGGGTAATTTCTGTCCCGAACATTTCCTTTTTCATGTTAAGCCTTCGCTTCCGGTTTTAATTGCTGCAAACCATACCCGAACAATCCAAAACCTATAATTAATAATACGGGGTGTATATGTCCCTGCCAAAGTAAGAAAGATTCTGCTGAATTGCCCATAGATGTAAAAATCAGGGATGCACCGTTAATAATGATATGAAAGATGATGCAAGGCAGGACGGATTGGGTGCGCCATGCAAGATAGCCCAATAAGACGCCGAGGAAATAAATCTGGATCATCCAAAATGGATTAAAATGAATGGCGGCAAAAAATAGGCTTGAGAATAAAATAGCACGGGTCACATCTCCCCATGCGCTTTCTAAATATTTTTGTAAAAATCCCCGAAATAGAAGTTCTTCACCAATGGGTGCTAGAAATACAATAGTGATAATTAATAGGAACAGAGATAGAGGGTTTTCAGGGGTCAACATGGCTTCGACTTGAAGGAAGGAATCAGGCATGGGGATTATCATATCCACCAAAATATTGATTTCGTCGGAAATAATCATGGCCCCAATTGAGAGCAGAATTGTCGTGAAAACAACCTCCCTTGATACAGGATTTAATCGAAGCGATTCAGCAAGAGGCAGTTTTTTTCTGGTGAGAAAAAATAAAATAGGCACGATTAAAAACCCCTGCCCCACAAACATGGCGATGTATGTAGAAAGGCCGGGTTTAGCCCCGGAAAGGATTGACGGATCCAAGGCGCTGAACAATGATCCGATGATCAGGGCTGAAATGACCGACAAAAGAACGATCAAAAATGCAAACCGTACTGAAAGGGTCCGGTTCATAGGGGTCCATATCCATGTCTTTCATAATCTTGGAATTTACCACATTCAGACTCAATGGAGAAACAACCCATTATTGTGTCAAAGTATGTAATAAAATGCCTGTCGCAACGCCAACATTTAGCGATTCTCCCGTACCGATCTTTGGGATGGCAATCGCATGATCCAATGCATTTCGAATTTTTGGAGAGAGTCCATGGGCTTCACTACCCATAATCAAAGCCCATTTTTCAGGTATTGGGTTTAGCTTATAAAGCGATTCTCCTCGATGGTCAGCCCCCAGACATAAATATCCTTCTAATGCATCAAAAGATAGTTCACCTACCCACAACAAATTAAAATGTGCGCCCATGGCACTTCGGACTACCTTTGGATTAAAAAGGTCGATGCATCCGGGAGATAAAGCAATTTGATTCACCCCAAACCATACAGCAGTACGTAGAATGGTGCCCATATTCCCTGGATCTGAAACTTTATCGAGGTAAATAACATTTTTTGCTGGGTTCATTAAACCGAAATCGATTTGATTACATACAGCCAGGACGCCGGAGGGGGATGTGGAAGGAGAGAGTTGTTTTAATTCATCCTCTGAAATGAGGTTTTGGGGGTATGCCCCCATTTTATCCAATATTTCAGCATATTTTTGTGCAAAGGACGATGTAAAAACAATCTGCTCTATTTCACCATTTGCACCCATTGCAGATGAAAGAGAACGAATGCCTTCTAAAATAAATTGCTGATGCTGATCTCTAAATTTTTTTTGATGGAGAGATCGTATATGTTTGAGTTGATTTTTACTAATCAATTGGCTGTGTATTCAATAACTCCATTTACAATCGTATGGGTTACTTTTGTATTGAGAATTTGATTGTCGGGCACGGTGATAATATTTTGTGACAATACAGTAAAATCTGCATATTTACCGACAAATATAGAGCCTTTAATATCTTCTTCGAAAGCACCATAAGCCGCATTAATAGTATAACTTTTTAATGCTTCTAATCGCGTCATTTTTTGCCGAGGCTCATAACCGCCTTTGGGCTTCCCTTTCAATGTTTGCCGTGTGGTGCTGGCATAAAAAGAAGCGATAGGGTCAATGGGTTCCACAGGTACATCCGTCCCATTAATTAAAATAGCGCCGGAATCAATTAAATCCCGCCAAACATAAGCACCTTCAACAATTCGTCTTTTGCCTAGACGTTCAATCGCCCAGGGGCGGTCAGATGACATATGAATCCCTTGAATGGAGGGAAGCACACCCATAGCCCCAAATCGGGGAATGTCCAAGGGGTCAATATGTTGAGCGTGTTCGATTCGCCAACGGTGGTCTTGGGCCAACCCCGGTTTGGCATTAAACACTTTTTCATATTGGTCCAATACTTCTCGGTTGGTGCGGTCACCAATGGCATGAGTATTCACCTGAAATCCATTGGCAAGGCCGTCTCTGGATACTTCATATACATATTCCATTGATTGGGTGGCCATGCCAAAGTGCCCCGGCCGATCTGTATAATCATCCAATAGCCATGCACCGCGGGAGCCCAATGCGCCATCGGCGTTAAGTTTTATGGATCTGATGGTGAGATAATCATTCTTCGTACCAATTTCCGGACCCTTTTTATACCATGTTTTTAATAATTCAGGATCTCGACTTGATAGCATGACATATAGACGTACACGGAGCGCATCAACCGATAAACCATCTCGGTATGCTTGAATTGAACTCGAACCTGAACCTGCATCCTGGAAAGAGGTGATGCCATTTTCAAGGCAGGCTTTTACGGCCAACTCCAAAGCGCGCTGGCTGCTCTCTTCCCCTTCAAATTCCACATGTTTGCTGATGAGCCCTTGGGCCCGTTCATTAAATACACCGGTGGGATTCCCTTGAAGGTCTTTAATGATCTCGCCCCCAAATCCAAATTCAGTTTCGGCGGTGACGCCTGCAATTTCCATGGCTTTTGCATTTCCGAATGCGGCATGACCGCTGGCATGAGTCAGCCAAACGGGATTATCGGGTGAAACATTGCTTAGTTTTTCATGAGTCTGAAATCCTTTAACTAAAGGCACAGGCTCAGGATCCCATTTGCTTTGATGCCAACCGCGTCCCAATATCCATTCACCGGGCTCTGCTTCTATTACTGCATCGGCCACCATATCCACTAATTCATCATAGTTGTTAACTGTGGATAGATCCAGCCGCATTTTTGCATAACCCAAACCCATAAAATGGCCATGGCCTTCGATGAGGCCCGGCACCATGGTTTTTCCATTTAAATCCAATACTTTGGTTTCGCTTCCAATATAGGATTCCACGTCGTATTCTGAGCCGACAGCAATAATTTTTCCGTCACGAATAGCAACCGCTTCTGCCAGTGGATTGAAATCATCCATAGTATATATGATACCATTATTGATAACCATATCGGCCTTTTCAGATGTGCATCCAAAAAGAAATAAAGCTACAAGTAGAATAAAATGATTTTTCAAGGAGACCTCCTTAATTGATTCCAAGGGGATGAAAATAATGATGGAAGTGTATGACCCCCAATTAATTCATATGACAAATTCCATTGGAAGGCCTAAATGAAGCCGGTAATTTCTCCATCAAATTTTTAAGAGAAATCAATGGCAAAAGGCGTCACTCCACAAAGTAAAGATTATAACGCATGGTATACCGATGTGGTTACCAAAGCAGGGCTGGCTGATTACGGTCCAGTGAAAGGAACCATGGTGGTTAAGCCCTATGGGTTTGCCATGTGGGATCTTATCAAAGAAACATTCGATGGCATGATTAAAGAAACAGGCCATCTAAATGCATACTTTCCGATATTCATTCCCAAATCCTTTTTAGCAAAAGAAGCAGAACATGTAGAAGGGTTTGCAAAAGAATGCGCTGTGGTAACCCATACGCGATTAAAGACAGACGAAACCCAGAACATTGTTGTAGATCCCGAGTCCAAGTTAGAAGAAGAGGTCATTGTCAGACCCACATCTGAAACGGTCATTTGGTCCATGTATAAAAAATGGATTCAATCTTATAGAGACTTACCTCTCTTAATTAACCAATGGGCAAATGTGGTCCGGTGGGAGATGCGCACACGGTTATTTCTACGAACAACAGAGTTCCTCTGGCAAGAAGGGCACACAGCCCATGCCACCGCTGAAGAAGCTGAAGAAGAAACACTGTTGATATTAGAACTGTATCGAAAATTGGCTGAAGATTATTTGGCCATACCCGTCCATACAGGACTGAAGTCAGAATCGGAAAAATTCGCTGGCGCAGATCGGACCTATTGCATCGAAGCCATGATGGGCGATAAGCGAGCACTTCAGGCGGGCACATCCCATAATCTGGGTCAAAATTTTGCAAAGGCATTTGATGTCACATTTCAAACGAAGGACAATAAAGAAGAACTGGTTTATGCCACCAGTTGGGGTGTGAGCACGCGCCTTGTAGGCGGTGTTATTATGACCCACGGTGATGATAAAGGGTTACGCATTCCGCCCAAAATTGCACCCTATCAAGTGGTGGTAATTCCTATTTTCAGGGACCAAGAAGGGGAAAAAACTGTATCCGAATATATCTCGCCAGTTTTGGATGAACTGAGAGATCAGGGGGTTCGCATTCATGAGGATTGGCGTAAAGGAAGTCCTGGATTCAAATTCAATGAATGGGAAATGAAAGGAGTGCCCCTTCGTTTAGAGGTGGGCCCGAAAGATGTAGAGAATGGTAATGCCGTATTGGCACGTCGAGATAATGGTGAAAAACAGGTACTGAAAAAAGAAGATTTAGCCAATCAAGTACCGGTGCTGTTGGATACAATCCAGGTTAATATGCTAGAACGAGCAAAAGCCTTCCGTGAATCCAACACCTGCACCGTTTCTACTTATGATGAATTCAAGGATGTGATTATAAGCAAAGGCGGTTTTGTTCGTTGCGGTTGGGATGGGACCGAAAAAAGTGAAATGGCCATTAAAGATGATACAAAAGCCACCATTCGGTTGATACCATTTGATGAAAATCCAGAAGGTATGACCTGTATTTACTCAGGGAAGCCTGCCAAGCACGAAGTCATTTTCGCCAAAGCATATTGATCACTACTTCAACCGCAATTGTTCTCAAGCGGTTTCCCTATAGCGAGACCAGTATCATTGCCCGATGTTTCGTCCGGGATTTGGGAAAAGTCAGTTTTATTGTCCATGGCGCTCATCGAAAGAAATCACCCATGGGCGCTTATTTTCAGCCGGCAAATTGTTTAGACTTGGTTTTTTATTTTAAAGAAAGCCGAGATTTACAGACCATATCAAAAACAGCATTCGCCCATTTCTGGAAACGGATTGCCACGGATTTGAAAAAAATTGCCTACGCCATGGCCATGATTGAATTAACCGATAAATGTTTGATAGATCATGATGCGCATCCCGATTTGTATGATGCCTTAGAATCAGCTTTAATCACAGTTGAAAATGAAGATAATCAATTGAATCTGGCCTACTGGTTTTATCAATATCAATTATTAACAATGCTTGGATTTAAACCCGACTTTTCACAGGCAGAATTAGATTTTATCCCCTTGCCCGATCCATACAGCAGCCCCAATTCTAAAGCTATTTTTCAATCTTTTGTGCAGGGGCACAGTGGAATAAATGAAAATCTAATTGTTAACGCAAAAGATCGACAAGTAATTAGCAGTTACCTTACTACCTGTTTAGGGATTCACTTTGAGGGGGTGAAGCATTTGAAGTCACTTCAAATTTTAAGAGAAATGGTCGCATCATGACTGTAACAGGGATATTGACCGATGAAAACGGAAACCATTTTATTAAATCCGAAAATGGACAGCGGCACTTTGAAGATCGATTAATCTGGGATGGATATATTCAACATTGGAAAGGCCAATTGGTTTGTGCTAGAGAAGTGACCCAAAAAGATTATACAACGGGTCAGCCCATTATTTTAATGTGGCCCCATAAACCCAAACCTAAAACACCTTATGTTGAAATTTATTATAATGAACGGCTAGTCAAGTATCCCGTATCCACCTTTGGCCACAACGCCATTAATGTGAATGGTGAGTTTTTCAATTTTTCTCACCTGCTTAATGAAAATGAAACCATGGATGAAGGTGAATTCATGTATCGTCCCGCCTTAGGAGAGTTTGCCCCGTCGCCAAGAACGGGAGCGTTTGAAATTATGGAGGATGGTACTTCATACTATGATAAGTTTGGCCGGAATTTCATGCGGTCTATTGATGTGATTTATATTGAAGGTCTTGATACTAAAAAGCTATCAGGGATTTTTCACGATACTTTAAATAGAATACACAGAACACCGACCAATCCGGATGCACCAGAAAAATATCGAGATTTCAACTTTATTCGGAATAGTTGCACCACCATGATTCGAGATGGCCTGCGCCGTTATGGCTTCAATGCATTAAATGGAACTTTACCCAGAGATTTTTTTGTTGCTGCTGCATGGGTAATAACCCAAGCTAAAGAGAAATTGAATTTAAGGGTACAATTATATACACGCCCCCAACTAAAAGTGGATCAAGCAGAATTCAGCAAACAGACACCATTAGTCAATCCAAAAAACAGAGTCAAAAATTATAGATTAAGTAAGATGCTATCCTCATGAATCGCATAATTCTTATGATTTCAATATTGTGTTTTAGTTGTGAGTCCAAACAAGTAGCTATCAATCCCGGCGTTTCTTGGGAATTGGCGCAGCACCGGAAACAAACCATTTCAAATATTCGATATGAAATAGAATTAGATATCCCCGGCGATATGAATAAACCCATTCATGGTTCAGAAACCATCCGGTTTCAACTATCAAAAACAGACCAAGATGTTGTTCTAGATTTTCGTCAGCCATCAAATTATATTAAGAATGTGATGATGCGGGGTGAGGCCATTGATTATCAGGCCGAGTCTGAACATATCGTTATTCCCGCTCAGCATTTTAAGACGGGAGAAAATGAAGTGACGATTCAGTTCAGAGCAGGAGATATGTCCTTGAATCGAAATGAAGAATTTCTCTATACATTATTTGTACCGGACAGGGCTGCTACTGCCATCCCATGTTTTGATCAACCCAACCTCAAAGGGAAATACACCCTTACGCTTCATACGCCACTGGATTGGAACGCATTAGCAAATGGACCCTTGATCAAAGAAGAAAAAAGTAAAAACAGCAGAACCTTTTATTTTGGTGAAACGAAGCCAGTGAGCACATATATATTGGCATTCGCTACAGGCAAGTTTGAAATCATCACCCAAAGCCGGAATGGTTACGAGATGACTATGTTTCATCGGGAGACGGATTCCTCAAAGGTTGCCAGAAATGCAGATGCCATTTTTGACCTCCATGGAGATGCCCTTGAATGGATGGAAAATTACACAGGCATAAAGTACCCGTTTCAAAAATTTGATTTTGCATTGATCCCAGGTTTTCAATACGGCGGGATGGAACACCCCGGGGCCATTTTTTATAAGGATGCCAGTTTATTTTTGGAATCCTCAGCCACAAAGAGCCAGTATTTAAGTCGCGCTGGGCTCATTGCACATGAAACTGCACACATGTGGTTTGGAGACTTGGTCACCATGAATTGGTTTGATGACGTGTGGACAAAGGAGGTCTTTGCGGGATTTATGGGCGGAAAAATTGTTAACCCGGCATTCCCAGAAATAAACCATGATTTACGATTTTTGAGCAATTACGCATCTGCATATAGCGTTGATAGAAGCCGAGGCGCCAACCAAATTCGCCAGCCATTAGAAAACCTTAATATGGCAGGGATGCTTTATGGTTCAATCATTTATGCCAAAGCACCCGTGGTCATGAAGAATCTTGAATTAATTTTAGGTGAAGAGACGTTTCAAAAGGGAATGCAAACTTATTTATCCACGTATGCTTTTGAAAATGCCACATGGCCGGACCTCATTATAATCTTGGATGATCTTTCAGAAGAAGACATTACATCTTGGAGTCAAGTATGGGTGGATGAACCGGATCGGCCCACCATTGAAATGGATATAAAAATTAATGAGAATGGTCGCATTTTAAATTTTGATTTGGAACAATCTGACCCCAAGAAAAAGAATCGAAAATGGATACAACATTTCAATCTGCGATTTGGTTATGATGAAGGAGATAATATTCATCCTGTATTTATGAATAAACGGCGGGTAACCGTTCATGATGTAAAGGGACTACCCTTACCCAACTATATCCTGCCTAATGGAAAAGGTATGGGTTATGGATATTTCAAAATGGATGATGCTTCACGATCATATTTATTGGCGAATTTGCCAGAGATTAAAGATCCAATGGTCCGGGGAACGGCGTGGCTAAATATCTGGGATGATATGCTTTATGGACATTCAATTCCATCTCAAGTTATTGAATTGGGATTGAAGGCGCTAGAATCTGAAAATGATATTCTAAACATTCAGCGAATACTGGGAGGAATTAATTCCGCTTATTGGTCCTATTTAACCCAAGAGCAACGGATAGGCTTGGCGGAGAAACTTGAAAAATCCTATAAGTGCCATCTTGATCGTGCCGAATCTATTTCATTAAAATCCACCTTCTTTCGGTCGTTGCGATCCATCACCCTTACGGATAGTGGCTATACATGGCTAAAGCGCGTTTGGGCTAAAGAGGAATCCATATCGGGATTACCCTTATCTGAGCGAGATTATATTGCATTGGCATCCGAATTGGCCCTAAGGGGAAAATCAGATAACCAGGTTATTTTAAATACCCAGTTAGACCGTATCAACAATCCCGATCGAAAAGCACGATTCGTTTTTATTATGCCAGCACTGTCCAATAAAGAAAATGTTAGAGATGAATTTTTCGAATCCATTAAAAAAGAAGAAAATCGTGCACGTGAACCATGGGTTCAATCGGCTGTGGGCTATCTGAACCATCCCATCAGAGCGGTATCGGCTGAAAAATATATTCTCCCCAGTTTAGAGCTCTTAGAAGAAATTCAACGGACAGGAGACATCTTTTTCCCCGCACGGTTTATCAGCGCAACCTTGGGGGGACATCAATCTGAAAATGCTGTTCAAATCGTAAATTCATTTTTAGATGACCGCCCGGATTATTCGTCTCAACTAAAGCTGAAGATTCTACAAGCGGCGGACGGTTTATATCGATCTGCAAATATATTGAATCAATAAATAGGGAACAGAAATAAATATAATTCTTTATAAATTGACGAATTCATTGAATTAAGATGCGTTACCAATTCCAATCAGAACAAGGCAATATCGCCTTTAAACCGCAATATTTTACCGATGCGATTAAAGTGCTCATCATAGCGAATGTAGCCATGTTTCTTTTTCGCTATCTTGCCTTAAGCCAGTTTGATTTAGCAGAAATTTTTGGACTTTCTCCCGGAGATGTATGGCCACTCGTTTGGCAGCC
>DKLW01000006.1:0-41608 GCA_002455835.1 Fidelibacterota bacterium UBA6630
CTGAGAATGGACTTCCTACCGCAATGACCCACTCCCCCACACGAAGGTCGTTAGAATCACCAAAATCAAGGTCTGACAATCCACGGGCATCGATCTGAAGAACAGCCAAATCTGATTTAGGATCACGGCCAATAATGGCAGCATCATATTCGGTTTTATCCAATAATCGAATAGTGATTTCATCCATATCTTCGACCACATGGTTATTGGTCACAATATAGCCCTTTCGTGCATCCACGATGACACCAGAGCCCAAGGCATTGGATCTAAATTCTCTTTGTCTCGGTTGATTAAAGAAAAAACGAAACAGGTCATTATCCTGAGGTATGTTTCGGTGGGATTGACTCAGGTCAATTTTCTTTTCAGTTAAAATGGTGACCACTGCGGGATTGGCTTTTTCTGCTATATCCGCAAACTGGTCGCTGAATTGTTTTAAAATGCTATTCTGAGCGGTCAATCCGCCAATCAGAATCAGCATGATGTATAATTTTTTCATGGTATCCTTTTGATTCATGGTTCTCAATCTTATGCAGGATACGCCTATTGGTTCCCGATCAAATACTCTTTTGAAAACTGAACACCCAATCGTTCATAGACAATCCTGTTTGATTAAACGGGTGGCCGGTTTATCACCCTATTGATGATTTGTGGTGCCAGTTGCAAATCAACAGACACAAATTTATTAGACGGATTATTAGGGGAAAATATAGGGTTCTAAATCCTGAAAGAAGACGTTTTCAGAACGAGGACCAATATAGCCCTTTACAATGTAGCCTTCTTGATCAATAATCAATGTGGTGGGCAAACCGGTGATAGGCTGACCAATGGCCCGACCAAATTGAGCTGTGACCATTTGGGTCTCATAATTGTTAATGTCAGTCAATACCGTATATTCCATATCCCATGCTTCCATGAAATCCATAATGTTTTTTGGTGATCCAGAAGTGATGGTGAGGCCCACAATTTCTAATCCATTTTTTTGATACTTTTTATGGAGTTCATTAAAATCAGGAATTTCCCGACGGCATGGGCCACACCAGGTTCCCCAGAAATTTAGGAGGACCACTTTTCCTTTATAGTCACTCAGCTTAAATAAATCGCCTTGAACTGTTCTCAAAGTAAAGTCCGGTGCCTTAATTGCATAGTCCGGCCGTTGCGGTTTATTATTTAATTGGATTGGTTTTTCTGTATCAGCAGACTTAAGTGCAAATTTCATTTTTTCTTTTTGACCACATCCAATGGCCAATAAAATGGACATAATTCCAATAATTCTCATTTTTTTCATCTTTCTACTATCCGGCTAAGCCTTCATCTAAAAAGTCGAGGAAGTCATCTAAATTTCTGGTCATCCCCGGAAAAGTAGTTATTACTTCATCATTAGGATTCAGAATGACATAAAAGGGTAAGGCAGCAGTGCCAAACCGGTCAATTTCATATTGCTGTTTCTCTCTATGGTTCGGTCCCCCATCTGTATATAACTGTACTAAAATCATTTGCCCAAACCGGTCTTTTACTTCCTGCTTGGTAAAAATATTCGCTTCCATCCACCGGCAATTGGTGCAGGTATATCCCGTAAAGTCGATAAATACCGATTTGCCTGTCCGTTGTGCTTCTGCCAATCCATCTTCCACCTCGCTAAACCATTCGTATTCTTCCGCCATGGATGCACCATTGGTTCGAACCGAACCTGATTCTCCCTCGACCACCGGCGGCAAATAGGCATAAATGATGCCATGAATCCTTTGGCCAAACAATCCGGATGTGAGATATAAACCAAATGTCAAAAAGGCCGTACTCAACATAAGCCGCGGTACACTAACGGATTTTACTGGCGAATCATGGGGTAATTGAATTTTTCCCAATAGGTATACACCTGCCAAAAGCATCAATATGGCCCAGACAGCAAGCACTGCATTATGAGAGAAAAATCCCCATCCCCATACCAAATCCGTATTGCTTAAAAATTTAAATGCGGCAGCCATTTCTAAGAACCCTAAAACAACCTTCACAGAATTGAGCCACCCGCCGGATTTAGGCATCTTGGCTAAATATTGAGGAAATAATGCCAAAAAGAAAAATGGGAGGGCAAATGCTGCACTAAAAACCACCATCCCCACCATGGGCCAGAACCACTGGCCTTGAGACGCAGCCACCAACAATAACCCTACAAATTGAACGGTGCAGGTAAAACTAGTGAGTGTAAATGTGACGGCCATAAATAAAGTGCCAATGATACCGCCGCGACCCTCTTGCTTAAGTGAAAATTGTCTGAGTTTTTCCGGGAGTTGGATTTCATACATCCCGAATAAGGATAGGGCAAAATAGATAAATAATGCCGCAATAAATAGATTCACCCACGGATTAGAAGCCAACTGATTGGCACCAGATGCCCCTAAGGTCAGGGCAAGAATAAATCCTAAGATAGAAAATGCACCAATAATCCCGAGTGTATAGATTATAGCATTCTTCAGGGGCTTCCCTTCACCCATTTCACCTTGGTGGGTAAAGTATGAAACCGTGATGGGAATCATGGGAAAAACACATGGGGTGAGTAGCGCTAAAAATCCCATAGAAATGGCCAATAGTACAAAGGAGAAAAATCCCTGCTCAATGGCTGCATCCAGATTAATATTCCCGGAACGATCAAACACATCTGCCACCATGACCATATCCATTCGATCTTCTCTGGCTTCGCCAGCCTCAACGATAATAGAAATATCTAAAAATTCTTCTTTGGGAGGATAACAAAGGGATTCATTACAGACTTGGTATAATACACCAAGTTTTAGATCATAAGTCCCTGGCGATAAATCATCCTTAATTCGGATTGGTGCCGTGAAAGTGACACCCCCTTGATGGGTCCGTGTATTGGTGAGAAAACCATCATCATATTTTGGCTCGGTCTCCGGTTCGAGAACCATCCCAGCGGATTCGATTGCATCCCCACTGACAACCACTCTCGTGGCGATGGGGCCTTCGCCTTGATCGCGAAGGGCGTACACTTTCCATTCAGCATCCATAGAAGCCGTGACCAAAATATTGACCACTTCTCCTGCACGAGCAGATGATTCTGCTTCAGCAGAGAGTGTGACAGGCGTTTCGAACTGAGCCCAAAGCGCTGTCATCCATAGGATGATGATGAATAATGTCTTTTTCATATTGAAATGGGTGAGATTCCCCCTTGAAATTCGACGGAAAATAAGGGTTTTAATTTTGGTGACCAAACCATTGTTTGAGGCGGTAATTGAGTGATTTTTTCTTTGAAATTTCTGCATGAATACTCTCTAAAGCATCTAGAGCACTTTGGGTGCCATTCTCAAAGAAAAAGTCAAAATGGTCAAAAGATGACCATGGATGGTCTTTCACTTTTGTTGAAATAAGAACATCAGCCAAAAGGGTACAATGATTAATTAAATTTTGGTAAGTGGATATATCCGAACGCATCATGATTTCATATATGTTTTTTTCGCCCAAAGATTTCACGCCGCGACGGCGAATATCTACAGCCAATAATACATCTACTGAGTCTCGAATAACTCCTGTGGGAAAAGGCATGCTGGCACCCCCATCCACAATGAGAGAGCCATTTAGTCCGCCAGCGCCTCGCTACGTTTCATTATCTTTACTGACATTTCAACTTTTTCATATGGGTTATCGCCATCAGGTCCTTGATACATGGGATTTTCTTTTTTCGGTCTATTCACATTCACAATATTATCAATGATATCCAGACCTTCAATCACTTGACCAAATACGGTGTATTGCTTATCTAATGACGGTACAGGTCCATGACAAATAAAAAATTGACTGGATGCACTATTTGGGTCACGTGTTCTCGCCATAGAAAGGGTCCCTTTCACGTGAAGAGAATCATTGAACTCCCCCGGGATTAGCCATGAATCGGGATCATCTTCACGTCCGATACCGAAATATTTTCCTGCACGACCGCCGGTACCATCGTTCATCCGATCATTATCTTTTGAATTGGGATCTCCCCCTTGAATAACAAATCCGGGAATCACACGATGAAATGTGGTCCCATCGAAATAGCCTTCTTCGGCAAGGACTTGAAAACTCTCTACATGCATGGGCGCAACCTCGGGATAAAATTCCACAACCATATCGCCGAATTTTGTGGAGATTACTGCCACATTATCATCTTTTGCACAGCTCATAAATAAAACTCCAAAGCATATTAAACTGATTGACTTTTTCACTATTTTAAACTCCTACTCCCCGGCTTTTCAATTGGCAGTTTTGCCAATGATTCCGGAATTTCATATTCTTCGTAACTTTTTACTTCCATCGATACAAGAGAGAATTGATTCTCATGGAGAACGACCGATCCATTACTACGATCAATGATGACGGCAACACCGACAACGACACCCCCTGCAGCTTCAACCACATTCATTACTTCTTTCACTGATCCGCCGGTCGTAATCACATCTTCTACAACCAAAACTTTTTCACCGGGATCAATACTAAAACCCCTTCTAAGTGTCATTTCACTATTTTCTCTCTCAGCAAAAATGGTTCGTTTATTCATGGTGCTCCCCACTTGTGTACCAATTATAATTCCACCGACTGCCGGGGATATGATTGTATCAATGTCGAAATCAGAAAAATGATCTGAAATTTCTTTAGAAAATTGATTTAAATGTTCCGGATACTGGAGCACTTTGGCGCATTGAAAATAAGAAGTACTATGCCTTCCAGATGTGAGTACAAAATGCCCCTCTAAAAGTGCACCTGTTTTTTTAAAGATTTCGTAATAGTCAGTCATAATAGTAATGAATTAGGAATTAAGTATTTTGGATTTCTCTCATTTGAGATACATAGTTCTGGGCAGCATCACGTATGGCTTTTGCACTCAAATCACCTGCAAAACTGATACCCCGAGATACATTGATTAGTGCATCTCCATTTGTATTTCCATCTTGCATACTCCGAACCAAGTCACCTCCTTGAGCACCAATGCCCGGGATGAGAAAGGGCAACCCTGGCGCTTGATTCCGTACGCGGCTAATTTCTTCTGGTGCAGTTGCACCCAAAACCAATCCTACATTATCATTTTTATTCCATTGCACACAAAGTTGGGCGGTTTTATCGAATAAATATTCATCGCCAATGGTTTGATTCTGTAAATCCACTGCAGAAGAATTCGAAGTTCTGCACAAAATGAATACACCTTTTTCTGAATCAGCGGTAAATGGAGCAATGGAGTCCGCACCCATGTATGGACTTAATGTGACGGCATCAAATCCGAAATGTGTGAATAAACTATGGGCATATTGTTTGGCCGTATTGCCGATATCGCCCCGCTTTGCATCACCAATAATGATGGCATCATTTTCGAATCGATCCATGGTCTCTTCTAACCATTGAAAACCGGCACTCCCCCACCGCTCAAAAAAGGCCAAATTGGGTTTGAAAGCCGCCGCCAAATCATGGGTCGCATCCATCACTTTAAAGGTATGTGATTTTAACGTATCCAAGGATGCTTGGGACGAGCCCATTGCTTCGGGATTCATATCCAAGCCCACACAAAGGTGGCTTTGTTTCGTTTGGATAACGGTTGAAAGTCGTGAATTAAACGTAATCATTAACTTGAAATTTACTGTAGTCTGCCTTGAACGTGAAAAAGGATTGTATGAAATATGATTAAAATTGAAATATCCATTTAAATTCAACCTTCATGAATCAGCTTTCAATTCAGAACTCAGCCCAATCAGAAGCCCAAATCATTGCATCCAGTGGTGTTTTTCAAATCGAATTATTAAAACACGCCGGCGAATCGGATTACCCCCAACTGATCGAAATATCAAAATCCCTCGCAACTGAATATGGTGAGAAAGCAGTTCTGACCAAAACGACCATTCATAAATATTTTAATAAAACAGGATCGTTGCCCTTCATCGCACGATATCGAAATGAAATTATTGGCTATATTATTGGCGTACCCATCGAAGTCCTCAGCCATGAGCCATGGGCAAGAATGGATGAAAATTTTGGTAAAGGGAATACACTTTACACCTATGCATTTGTCATCCAGTCTGAATATAAAGGAAATGGATATGCAAAAATGCTGAAGCGTGTTTTCTTAAATTGGGCAAGTAAACGTGAAAATATCCATTATGTGACGGGTCATGTCATCAATGGTATATCTGCTAAATTTACAGGAGATATACGTATCGTTAACCGTGTAGAAAATTGGCAAGGGACTGGTAAGACCTTCGAATATTACCGCCGAGATTTATATACAGAAAAATCTCCTCTAAAGAATAATCCGCCCTTGATTACTCGAACCTAATCTTTTTTCGTGGCCAGACTCACCACGACAAGTGAGACTACCGATAAGGTAATGGCCGGCAATACTTCATCCATATTATTATAGATATTGGCCGGAATAATATCACGAATAAAGGTGGCTTCTTTCCATAACAATGTGGTCACTGTACCGGTGACAATAGATGCAACGGCACCTGCTTTGGTCGCCCCTTTCCAAAAAAGCGCCGCAACCAAACTTGGTGTAATGGCTGCACCGTAAATCGTGTAAGCATAGAGAGCCCTTTCGAAAAATCCTGCCGATTTCGCAAACCCAAGCGATACGATGTAGGCAATGATTCCCAAACCCAATACCAAAAGACGGCTCAATAGGACAATTTTTTTCTCATCCGCATGGGGGTTTACATAGTTGAGATAGACATCCCTCATGAGGGTGGTTGCAGGGACGAGTAAGAAACTATCCGCTGTTGAAATAATGATACCGACAATGGTGGTCATCATAATTGCACCAATAAATGTGGGGAGAAATTTATGAGCTGCATAAATGAGAACATACTTCCCCACCTCTGCATCAGGAATCATACTGGATGCCACCCAAGCTGTAAAGATGATCATCAATTCTGCGACCGCTACTGCAATGATTAATACTTTTGTCGCAGACTTTGCTCCTTCTGCACTCTTACTGGCGAAAAACCGTTGATACATATTAGCATCACCCATTATTAACAGGAAAGGTGGTAAACAAAAGTTGATAATATCCATAGTGGAGTATACACCCCAAAAATTCATGTGATCTGGCCGTCCCATGGCTTCAAAGGAAGCAGCCATTCCTGAAAAGCCTCCCGCCTCAACGAGGAATATTGGGATTGCAATAATGAAGGACAGTATAATGATGATACCATTGGCTACATCCGTATAAGCCACACTCACTAATCCCGCCAACATGGTATAGGCAATGATGAATAGTGCCGCAATTATCGTTCCGGTCTCAACCGATATTAAAGAAATACCTGCATCGTTCGTGAGCACAGTGTGCAGCACTGCACCACCCGCATTGTATTGGTAACTGACAATTACCATATAAGCAATGACCAAAGCTACAACCGATAATAATCGTGCGCTTGGACCAAACCGTTCACCAAGAATTTCAGGGACGGTAAATTTTTCAAATGACCGAACTTTGCCCGCAATCCGAGTGAGGATGATAATGCCCAATACACTTCCCAAAGGAAGAATGAGTGCAGCCATACCTGTATCATAGGTTTTGCCTGCATTCCCCAGGATGGATCCGGTACCCATCCACGTGGCCAGCATGGTCCCCACCAAAACCCATGGAGTTAGAGATCTGCCGGCTACGGCGAAATCGGATTGTGTCTTGACCTTACTTGCTTTATAAAAGCCTATACCAATCAAAGTGAACAAATATAAGAGGATTACGGTTAAATGAATCATGAATTGCTTCTGCCTTGGTTAAGATGAAGTATTGAAATTAATTTTGAGGTATGCGAAATACAAGCGCAGCCGTAAAATGGTGCCAAATTATTTCAATAGTAATTTCTTTCGGTGTAGCTACATCTCTGTGGGGACAACCGGAATCAAATTCACCAAACCAGAAAGAAAAATTCGTGAATAGATTGGCGAAAGAATCTAGTCCATACCTATTACAGCATAAAAATAATCCGGTGGATTGGTATCCATGGGGACAAGAAGCATTTGATAAAGCCATTGAACTGGATCGACCCATATTCCTTTCCATAGGATATTCAACCTGTCATTGGTGCCATGTGATGGAGCATGAATCCTTTGAGGATGAACAGGTGGCACAACTTCTAAACGAAAATTTCATATCGATTAAAGTGGATCGGGAAGAGCGACCTGAGATCGATCATGTATATATGTCCGTTTGTCAGGCCATGACTGGCCGCGGCGGGTGGCCACTGACCATTATCATGACACCCCAAAAAGAACCATTTTTCGCCGGCACCTACTTTCCAAAGAGTGGACGACTGGGCCGACCAGGTATGTTAGAACTCCTCCCATCCATTGCAGATGCATGGAAAAATAAACGGACAGAATTGGTGCAGTCCGCCCAAAAAGTAAATGAATTTCTTCAAAATTCGAATCAAAAATCGCAGGGCGACGAATTGGATGTGACCATCTTAAATGATACATTTTCTCAATTTGTTAATCGATATGATAAAGTCCATGGGGGCTTCGGTACACAACCCAAGTTTCCCTCACCCCATAATTTAATTTATTTACTTCGCTATCATCATATGACCGGCGACAAAACCGCACTTATGATGGTAGAAACCACACTCCAGAATATGCGTTTAGGCGGCATATTTGACCATGTGGGATTCGGATTTCACCGATATTCTACCGATAAAGAATGGTTGGTCCCTCATTTTGAAAAAATGCTCTACGATCAAGCCATGATTGCCATGGCCTATATAGAGGCCTTCCAAATCACCAATAATCCTGATTATAAAGAAACTGCAGAAGAAATATTTGATTATGTTCTCAGAGACATGACCGATACCCGGGGTGGCTTCTATTCTGCTGAAGATGCGGATAGTGAAAGTGAAGAAGGGTTGTTTTACCTATGGACTATCGATGAGCTGAAGTCCATTTTTAATGAATCCGATGTAACCTTTCTAACTGAACTCTATACTTTAGACTCACGTGGAAACTTCAGAGATGAAGCCACAGGCCAATTCACAGGAAGAAATATTTTTTACCTTCGTGAGAAGATGACCAATAATGATGATCTGGAACGGTTGGCACAAATTCGCAATACATTATTTGACCACCGCGAAAAACGGATTCATCCACTAAAAGATGATAAAATTTTAACCGATTGGAATGGACTCATGATCGCCGCCTTTGCCAAAGCTGGGATGGCATTTGAAAATCTACAATATATTGAAACAGCAGAAAATAGTGCCCAATTTTTATTAAAGAATCTTACACATGAAAATGGCCGATTGAAAAAACGGTATCGAAATGGAAATTCAGGATTGGATGCCCATTTAGATGATTATGCATTTCTCACATGGGGATTATTAGAACTGTATAATGCCACACTCAATACTGCATACCTAAGCGAAGCCACCCAATTTAGCCGAATTATGGTAGAAGATTTTATGAATCCCGAAGGCGGATTCTATCTTGGCAGTAATCAATCTGAAAAATTGATCGTCCGTGCCATGACGGGATATGATGGTGCTATCCCTTCCGGAAATTCTGTCGCAGCCATGAATTTATTGCGAATAACACGAATCACCGGAGAAGTACATTGGGCAGAAATGGCGGATCAATTGTTCAAGGTTTTTTCGAAAGAAATTGAAAATGCGCCTGCGGGTTTTACATCCATGCTATCCGCATTCTTATTTGAATCGGATCGTCCCAAAGAAATTGTAATCGTCGGATCAAAACAAGATCCGGTGGCGCAACAGGCACTCAAACGGTTACGCACAGAATACCATCCCGGAAATGTCATCTTGTTTAAAGATACGGATGATAAGATGAATCAACTCAGCCCCATTGCAAATTGGACCATTGAACATCGACCCATCAATAATCAAACCACTTTTTACGTGTGCGAAGATTTCGCCTGCAAAATCCCCACCACTGATTTAGAACAAGCCATCCAATTCATTAATGAGTAAATCATTATCCAAACGGGTGGGCGAATTGTTTGCCCATGTTCAAGATCTACTGGATACGGTCACCCATACTGCCATTAAGAGAGTGGATGAGAGCAAAGGTAAGAAAAATGGACTATTAGGCTTTTTTTCATCCATTGGGGATGCATACTTTAAAAAATATACTGAAATCAAAAAAGATACTGAATCGAAATAATTACACGAATCAAAACCTTAGAATAGAGACATCATGAAACTAGAATTACACTGGAAAATTATTATTGGCCTTGTATTGGGCCTTATGTTTGGCGTTCTGGCTGCTGCCCAAGGCTGGAGTAACTTCACCGCAGACTGGATCGCCCCCTTTGGGAAAATATTTATCAGTCTATTAAAACTGATCGCCGTACCTCTCGTCTTATCTTCACTCATCACGGGGGTGGCTTCCCTTTCGGATTTGAAAAAATTGTCTCGTATTGGCGGTAAAACCATCACCATATATATTACCACCACCGCTATAGCTGTCACGATTGGATTGGTCGCAGTCAATATTTTGCAGCCGGGAGATACCGTTCCTGAGGAGATGAAGGTCAAACTTCAAGAAACGTATCAATCTGCAGCATCTGGAAAAATGGAAGCGGCAGAACAGGTGAAAGAAAGAAGCGTTCTGCAACCCATCATAGATATGGTACCCTCTAACTTTTTCAGTTCCGCTTCAAATAATCGGAATATGCTTCAGGTCGTCTTTGTGGCCATTATAGTCGGGATTGCACTTATCCAAATTCCAAAAGAGAAAGCTAGACCCGTTTTAGAGTTTATGGAGGGTGTGAATGACCTTGTCATCAAATTGGTGGATAATATTATGCTCATGGCACCTATTGGTGTATTTGCCCTCATCGCGGATACGATTACGTCCGTTGCGGGGAACAACCTCCAAAACGTCCTCGAGTTGTTGGGCGCTCTCGGGTTCTATATGTTGGCGGTGATTATCGGATTGATTCTTCAAATGGTCATTACTTATACCTCCATATTGAAAATATTTTCGAAAATGTCTATAAAGAAATTTTACCAAGGTATCGCCCCGGCTCAATTGTTGGCATTCTCCACCAGTTCAAGCGGCGCAACCTTGCCTGTCACTATGGAACGATGTGAGGATGAATTGGGCGTTTCGGAAGAAGTTTCCTCTTTTGTCCTCCCCCTCGGCGCCACCATAAATATGGATGGTACAGCGCTATACCAAGCGGTGGCAGCAGTATTTATTGCACAAACCTTAGGAATGGATCTTACCGTTGGTGCACAGTTAACCATTGTGTTGACAGCAGTTCTAGCTTCCATCGGCACTGCAGCTGTTCCCGGCGCAGGCATCATAATGCTAGTCATCATCCTAGAAGCCATCGGCGTACCTAGCGCTGGTATTGCACTCATCTTGGGCGTGGATCGGATTTTAGATATGATGCGGACCGTTACCAACGTAACCGGTGACGCCAGTGTGGCCGTAGCCGTGGCATCTTCTGAAGGACAATTATCGAGTTAAACTAAATGTGAGGATGGCTTGAAAGCTATGGAAAAAATCCTGTAAACTTGGGGTAGTAAAATAGATTTCTTAC
This sequence comes from Fidelibacterota bacterium UBA6630, assembly GCA_002455835.1. GTDB lineage: Bacteria > Fidelibacterota > Marinisomatia > Marinisomatales > TCS55 > TCS55. Next base: position 11,540 of record DKLW01000006.1, read on the forward strand.
TTCAGTCAATGAATTTCAGGATCTTCAATATTAATCCTTGAGATCACCTTCTGAATTCAAAAAACAGGCCTTTCTCGATTCGTCGGGATGAAGGACGTTTGCTGAAGACAGAGGCCTCTACCGTGTTTACACGGATCCTGAAATCGTCTCTGGAGTAAGACATAAAAAACCCCGATTTGAATCGGGGTTTTTTATTTTCCTAATGTGGATTGAATTTGACTGATTCGCTGACGAGACCCCTTCACCTTTAAATGGACGTAGTCATCATGGTAATGCCGCTCCAAGACGTCCACCCCTTCTTGAGCCTGAGCCATGGCTTTTGAATCCGTATATGAAAACTGGAGATCCACTACCTGAAATTTTTCATCCATAATTTGTGTAATCTCCTTTGATAAATGATTTATCCGAAGTTGATTGAGTGCGGATACAAATATACCTTCAGGAAATATTCGATTGAGATAAACCATTTGATTTTGCACTGCATCATTATCTACCTTGTTCAAGACAATTAAGTTCGTGTGGCGTTCAGCACCCAAATCTTTCAATACATCAACGATGGTTTCATAATGGTCTGTGACTTGTTTAGAGGACGCATCTAAAACGATTAAAATTAAATCTGCATCCACCACCTCTTTTAATGTGCTTTTAAAACTGGCAACCAAATGGTGGGGTAATTTTCTAACAAATCCAACCGTATCACTTAACAGAATCGAATGGGCATTATCCAGATCCACGGAACGAATGGTGGTATCTAAAGTAGCGAATAACTGATCTTGAATTAATACATCCGCACCGGAAATTGCTTTCATTAAAGTGGACTTGCCGGCATTTGTATATCCAACTAGTGCTACTTTGTATTGATTCCCCCTTTGTTTACTTTGTGTTTCTCGCTCCCTGTCAATTTTTTTTAATTCTTTTTTAAGTTTTGATATACGGGTTCGAATTAATCGTCTATCCACCTCAATCTGCGTTTCACCAGCACCAGCCCGAGTACCAATACCGCCCATTTGCCGTTCTAGGTGTGTCCATGCCCGTGTTAACCTCGGTAACATATATTCCAACCGGGCCAGTTCAACTTGGGTTTTCGCTTCTTTGGTCTGGGCATGCTGGTTAAAAATATCCAGGATGAGGGCACTGCGATCGATGACCTTCATATCCTTGGCTAAATTGCTATAGTTTTTGATTTGGGCCGGACTCAATTCATCATCAAAAATAATGAGAGATACACCCAATTCTTTTGCTTGATTAATTATTTGTTCCGCCTTGCCTGTACCTAAAATAAATGAAGGGTTAATACGCGAAAGTTTTTGTGTCACATGTCCCACAACATCTGCCCCGGCCGTTTTGGCCAGCAACTCTAATTCCTCTAAATGTTCTTCTACGGTGGGTAAATTCAACTTGCCATGAATAACCCCGATGAGGATTGCTTTCTCCTTCTGTTTTATTTCTGGATTATCAATCATGCTTTTGTTTTCATTCCATCCCGTTTGGGACGGCTAAGGTAAGATTCAATCATAAATAAGGCGAGTGCAATAATTAAAAATGTCCGCCATAAGGCACGGCCGTGGCGTTGAGACTCAATAGTCTCTTTTATAGGTGCTCCAGGGGATAACCATACCATTCTATCTGCGCCCACAGCCTGAATAATCTCATTGGTTGATGATCGTAATTTGGGAGATTCATAAGGGGAAAGACGTGTAGAAAATGCAGTAAAAAATTCGGAGCCGGCATATACTTCATAGGATCCTAATTCGTTCGTTTGGTCAAAAACGATCGCTCCCTTATTATAATCTGGGACGACCAAAATCCGATTGCCGGAAGGTGTTTCAATCGCCCATTTTTGATTAATCAATTCTTTGGGGATGCGAATGGTCTTTGGTGAATCCACGATAACCATCCCTGTATTCAATTCATCTGTTGCAGACAAAATAAGTAACCGATGAATCATAGGTATTAAAAGTCCTTTCATGGAAAAATCATTCCATCGAAGATCCAATGGTGATGTAAACAAATAAATTGGACTACCTCCAAATGGAATTTCCATTAGGAAAGGATCATCATTATTTAAAGACAAAATCTGCTTATGTCCTTTTTTGGGCAAGACTTGATTATATCCATACACTTGGGGCAATGCCTCTTCTAAATCGCGGAGGTTTAACTCCTGAAGCAATGGATTATCTCGGTCATGAATACGGACAGAAAAATAAGACGATCCATCCAGCATTATTTGCTCACTCATGGTTGGTAATTGCAAATTTGAAAATGTTACCAATTCAAGAGATGGATAATTCGTGCCCGCAAACCATAGGATGCTTCCCCCTCCATTTAAAAACCTTTTGATAGATTCAATCGCGCTCGGCGTAAATGATTTTGGGTCCTGGAGAATCAATACATCCGTTTCTTCTAAATAAATTCTTTCAATCTGTGGAAGCACTTTTAGCTCGAGATCTAAAAACCGATCCTGACCGTTGATGGATTCCAATACAGTGCGCAGCATAAACAAATCCGATTGGGAGCTTGCAATGACTTTACACGATATTTGTTCGGGTACAGTTAATTCAAATGTTTGTCGATCATCCAATGAAAAGTGGTCATGAGGTAATTCCAATTTCCCGCGGACAATACCACTTTTCCCCGGATATACCTGAAAGAGGAAATCTTTTAATCGCCCCGGTTGAAAATGAGATACAATCTGGCCGACTCGTTCATCATTTAAATATAATTCAACAGGAACATTTCGTCTTTCAGCCGACCCCATATTTTCAATTTTAGTATTCAACTTTAGTAAATGGTTTGGCAATTTGATTTGGCTCAATGCAACTAATTCATTCACAGAAACATTATCTACCAGAGGCGCTCTTCCAAATCCATAAAACCGCCATTCTGAAAAACTCTCTTTAATGGACGAGGGAGGTGACGACGGAAAATCACTTAATATAAAACATTCACGGTTTAGCATATTTGCATTGGTATTGGACAATGTTTCATCTACGACTGTCCAAAGATCATCCTGACTGGCCGATTGTTTAATGGACCAACGATCAGGATGGATTTGATCTCCCGGCTCAATGGTGCCTGAATATATTTCTTTTGGCGGAGAAGTTTGCATGACACGTAAATGGACCAAACCAGTGAAACTGGATAAAATGTCCGGTATTTCTGATTTTGCCTGATCTAAAAATGAGTCCCGATCTTTAGTCACAGCCATACTGGCTGAATTATCAATAATCATAACCGCCACCGATTCTTTTTCACTGGGTACCCATGCCGCATCATTCACTTGGATCGGCCCCGACACCATGAGCACCAATGCAGCAATGATTGTCATACGCAAGGCAATAAGGATCCATTGCATAATTTTTAATTTTTTAATGGCATTATGCTCTAATGCCTTAATGTGCTGGATAGATGAAAATGCCACCGTTTTAGTCCGGCGCAAACTAATCAAATGGATGGCTAGCGGCAGGGATGCAGCCAGCAATCCCCACAAAATGTTCGGAAAGAGGAAAGCCATTAGATGGGCGTCATAAACATCATCATAATGGCGCCTGCGCCGAGGGGAATTTTGAAATTATCATCCAATGGTATTGGTAGTAATTCTATAACCATGGCTGTAATAGCGCCTGCCATTGATATATGAAGAGGAAGCATTTTAAAGTTTAGGGCAATGATAATACATACGGCCAAACCTGCGAAAAAACCCTCCCAGCTTTTATCCCAAATTTTATGTTTACCAAATCGTTGACCGATCAATCCAGCAGCTGTATCGCCGAGACTCATAAATATTAATGCGATAATGGCTACCGGTTTGGAGAACAACATAATCGTAAGTACCGATCCAAACATGACCCAAGTTGCACCGGTCAGTTTTCCATCTTTCTCATGACCTCTAAGCATACTGCCAAAAAATGTCCCAAATAAATTCTTCACAGTCGGAACACGATGCCGCATGATATCTACCAACAGAAATACGATAGATAGTCCAACAAGGATACGGACCATCATCCATTTTTCCGGCACGATGTACATATAGCCAAATGGGATAGTCAGATTAAAGAGGTGAATTAATTTTCGTAAATATTCGTTTAATGGAATCATTTTTCGTTCTGCAAGTTGTCAAAAATATCCTGAAGATCTAAAATACTCACCACCAGGTCCACAGTGGTTGTCTGTTCTAATACGGTCCCCGGTGCGATGGATTGATCCAATACCGTATACGGGACCAAATCCTCATTTTGTTGATATGATATCTTCCCAACGGAAAGTCGGGCTTGGGTTAATTCTGATTTGGCTTTTTTCATACTAAGGCCAAAAAGTTGGGGTACCTGAAAAAAGTCCGGTGGCAATCCTTGGCTTACGGTAATTTGCAATCCCAGTCCCTTTTTAATTTGATCGCCCGATTTCGGGAATTGCCATGCCACCGTGCCTCTTGGATAGTCCGGGTTGTATTCGGTATAAACAGTATCTATTTCTAATCCCAATTGCTGTAGGGCTATTTCTGCGCTGCGTCTGGATTGTCCCACAAGATTGGGAACAGCAATCATTCTCTCCGGACGAGCAATTTTTAATCGAACAGTTCTGCCCGGTTTTACTTTTTGACCGGAAGTCGGATATTGATCAACAATGGTTAGGGGGTCTACACCTGATGTATAAACCGTATCATATACAACACCCTTAAACCCTTCGGACTCCAGCTCCAATATGGCCCGATCTAATGACTTACCCTTGATATCCATCACAGTTATGGTGCTGTCTTTTCGGATATATGCAGGCATAATGATTTGATCGAACAGAACAAACAGTCCGATAGATACGACCACCAAGGCCGTAATAAAATGTGTCAGTTTATTAATCATTAATTCTTAGTCGGGCGGCAAACATGCCATCCACATTATGCCGTGGTGGAAATGTTGCCAAACAATTTTGTTCGTTTAACCATGATTCCGGAACGAAATCTTTACCGGATTCCAGAAAGAAATTATCATTCAATTTAAGGAACGACTCAACCACATTCCAATTCTCTTCCGCTTCCAATGAACATGTGGCATAGACCATCACACCATCCTTCTTCAAAAATTGACTCATGTGCATTAATATGGCAAATTGAATGGCGGCCATAGAATGGACATCTTCTTTCTCACGACGCCAACGAATATCAGGCCTGCGCCCCATAACGCCTGTGCCTGTACAAGGGGCATCAATCAAAATTCGATCCGCCATAGGAAACGCATCTGTAGATGCATCTTTACACACCCATTCAACAGGATATTCCAACGCCTCTGAACGCATTTTCCCTTTTTTGATGCGCGCCATACTCATGTCTGAAGCAATAACGGTGCCTTCGCCTTTTTGTTTTTCAACGATATAGTTTGTCTTTGTTCCCGGCGCTGCGCAGACATCTAAAATAGTTTCGTTTGGTTGAGGATCCAACAATTCAACCACGGCCCCTGAAGAACGATTTTGGATGCTGAACATTCCTGTTTGAAACCATTCACTTTTTAATATTTTACTTAGCCCCTTTGATATCCGAATAAACACCTTTGATTCCGGACTAAACTCCCAAGGGATTTCCAATTCATCCAAAGCCAATGCCACATCATCCTGACTATTCTTCCATGAATTGAGTCGAACGTCTGTAGAAGCATTTTTATTGAAATAATGGCAAAGCGCGGCCGTATTCTCCTCATCATAATGATTTATCCAATGATCAACCAGCCATTGTGGATATGAAAGCCAATCTGATAAAGGGACATTTTTAGGTTGAGCAGATGGATCTAAATCAATGGTCTTCCGCATGACAGCATTTACCAAACCGCTAAACTTTTTACTCATCACTTTTTTGGTGAGCTCAACCCAAGAGTGAACGACGGCATGTGGTGGGATTGCATCATCCATAAGCGCTTCAAAATAACCCAACCGCAAAATGATTAAGATACTCGGATGAAGCTTTGTGATGGGTTTATCTAAATTCGATGTAATCCAGCCATCCAGTCGAGATTCCCATCGAACCACTTCATTGGTAAGGACCAAAGCACGTGATAAATCCTGTTGGGTCAATGAATTGTATTTAAAATAAATATCCCGAACCTGATGTAACCGATCCGATTGATTATAATATTTTTTCAGGATTTTAAATGCGTGAAAGCGCGCATCATTTTTCATGATTCAAATCGATCTCCGGCTGAAATTTTAGCACCCTTCAACCAATCTGAAACGACCATACGCTTTTTCCCTTCCAATTGAATATCCAATAATTCGAGGACACCATCCCCACAACAGATGACCAATCTGTTTTTCTCAATTTTGAAAAGTTCTCCGGGTACACCTTGAATTTGGTACTGAGCCAATCCTATCTTATAAATTTTTATCCGCTTTCCCTTGAATGAAGAAAAGCTCCCTGGGAGGGGTGATAATCCTCGAATTTGATTATAGATAGATCGTGTTGTTTTAGACCAATCAATTCCACACATTTCTTTAGTAATTTTAGGTGCGGCCGTTGCAGCTAAATGATCTTGAGGGATGGGTTTCTTTCCATCTGCCAATGCATCTAATGATTGAATAACCAATGATCCACCTTGATCAGCCATTTTTTTGGAGATCGTACCAAAATCATCTTCTGGTTTTATAGCCATGCTTTCTTGAAAGATGATGCCCCCTGTATCCACCTTGGGTTCAATAATAAAGGTGGTAATGCCTGTCTCTTTGTCTCCATTCATAATCGCATGCTGTATGGGTGCTGCACCTCGATATTTTGGTAATAGAGAAGTATGGAGATTCATGGAACCCCTTTTAGGAATTGTCAACAATTCTATGGGTAAGATGCGAAAAGCTACTACTATAAAAATGTCAGGATTCAGCGCCTTCAATCTATTGGTGAATTCAGAATCCGTTAATGATGATACCGGTATAAAATTCATACCTTTCTCTATCGCATACTCACCTACAGCTGTATGCCGTAATGATCGACCTCTCCCCATGGTTTTGGGTGCATTGCTGACCACACCCACCACTTCATGCTTCTCAGACGCATGAAGTGATTCAAGAATAGGACATGCAATTTGCGGGTTGCCCATGAAAATTATTCTCATTGCACCTCCCCTATATAAACTAACAGATAGATATTATAGAACAAATGCCTTTCGATATTTGACTTTCAATAGCGCATCTTTTTTAATGGCTTTTAGTGTTTTATCTACAGTCATTTTTGTCGTGGATGTGACACGATCCACAATAAAAACACCATTTAAATGATCAACTTCATGTTGTATTGCGCGTGCCAATAATCCACTAATCTCCTTCGTATGCTCATGGCCCAATTCATCCTGGTATTTGAATGTGATAGTTTCCGGACGCTTCACATCAAGACGTACATCGGGAATGGAAAGGCACCCTTCTTGAAACCAAGATTCGCCTGAGCTCTCGATAATTTCACCATTGATAAATACATGGATGCTTTCGCCTTCCTCTTCAATATCCGATATGTCAATAATGAATAGATTTAAGTCAACTCCCACTTGATTAGCAGCGAGTCCAATTCCATTTTCTTCATACATGGTATCGAACATATCGTCAATTAGTCCCGAGAGCTTTTTATAATCCTCGACCGGCTTGCATTTTTTTCGAAGAATGGGATCTCCGTAATGGACGACTTCCATTAATGCCATTAAGATTGGTCCTCGATCGCTTCCGTTTCAGAAGCATCCAATTTATCTGTAAGACCGGCAACCGCAGACCGGTTAACTGTAAGAGATATATTTTTATCCACCTTGAGAAGGATGGCTTTTTTCTCTTTTCCCTTAAAACCGCTAATAGTGCCATGCAATCCTCCAATGGTAACCACACGGTCTCCCTTTTTCAAATTGCCCAACATATTTTGTTTTTCTTTTTGACGCTTCGCCTGAGGACGAATCATGAGAAAATACATAATGGCCAAAATAAGGATGAATGGTAAATAGGCCATTAAACCGCCCCCTTGAGCATTTTGGCCGCCAGAAAATAGAAATGTTAGGTTCAATTGATTCTCCTTTAATTTAGCGGAGAAATTACCGAGAATCAGGCACTTTTTATAAAGATTATGCGTTCTTTTTTAATCGGATTTCAAAAGTGGTCCCTATGTCAGGCTCGCTTTGGATTACGGCAATATGTCCACCATGTATCTCATTGATGATTCGATTCACTAATGATAATCCCAATCCCCAACCCTGTTGTTTCGTGCTGAACCCAGGACGAAATATATTTTTCCAATTCTTTTTATCGATCCCACTTCCATTATCCTGAATATACAAAATGCCATATTCACCCAGACCAGATACGGTAATACTGACCTTTCCCTGATCATGCTTAATAGAATCCATGCCATTGCGAATCACATTTTCAATGGCCCAACCTAATAAAGTTGGGTTTCCCAAAACGGAAATATCATCCGGTGCATTGACAGTGAGTTTAATTTGTTTTCCCAAAGACGGCATTCGTTTTTTTAGGTACACTGTCTGTTCATTCACCAAGGATTTTAATGACATGGGTTTTAAAGGTGCATCTGAGCCCATATTACTGAATCGAATTCCGATTTGGTTTAATCTTTCTAAATCTGATTCCATTTCATCTACCACAATTTTTGATTCTTCGGGATGCATCTTAATCCGATCCACCCATCCCATGAGTGCAGAAACAGGGGTTCCCAATTGATGGGCTGTTTCTTTTGCCATGCCCACCCATATATTTCTTTTTTCACTATTTCGGATTGCATTAAACCCAATAAAACCGACAAATATAAATAAAGCAACTGCTCCAATTTCAAGATAGGGTAGCCATTGTAATTTTCGAATCAAATCAGAATCACCATAATGAAGATACCCCAATAAAATTGGTTCCACAGATGCTGGATCATTAAATGCAATTGGGATCGGTTCATTTTGGAGATCCATAGCAGCCATGGGTTTTTGCAAGGCTTCAGGGGATATACTACCGCCTAAATTTCTTGAATAAACTGGGTTTTGATCTGCATCCGAATAAATAATTGGGAATTGGACTTTTTTAATAATTTCATCAAAGACAAAACTCAAATTGGCATCGGATTCTTCATTCACTGTTTTGGCGATGATTTCAGAATATACTTTTACAATTTCTCTATTATCATCACGGAGTTGATTTACGATGGAATTGGAATAAGCTAACAGGCCTATAATGAGGGTGAACCCAACGGCAATGAGGGCCAGTTTAATATTGCTACTATTCCGATAATGGCTCATGAATGGCTTTGTCTTATAAATCCAAAAACGACCAGACCCAAAACGAGCGCAAAAGAAATGAATGAAATAGTCTTTCCTGTACTAAATGTTGATTGATCGTAAGTAAATGAAATTTTATGTTGCCCTGCCGGTACAGAAACACCCCGAAGAATACCATTTACCTTTATAGTCTCAATTGGATTTCCATCCAATGTCGCCTTCCATCTCTCCGGATAAAATACCTCACTTAATACTAAAAATTGATTCCCTTCCGATTCGGTATGAATGGTAGTATGATGAATTCCACGATCAATTTTCGTTATTTGTGCCGGTTTACCAGATGGCTGGGTCATATGTTGGCTAACCAATGCCGTTTGCGACGGATTAAATGCTTGTAAAGTGACTTGTTTAAATACTTCATTCTCCGGTACGGCTTTTAATTCTTTCACAAACCAAACCCTTGGTAAGGCATCTTTCACCCTATAAACATGGGCATCTAATTCCCCCCTAGATGATTTTAACCTTCCTGTCTTAGCATCAATCAAATCGGGATGATTCAGCGGTTCGGGACTAATTAAATATTTTGCATTCATCATTTGAAGCACAGAGATAGATGCACCATTTCCGGTTTGAGATAAAAAGTCATTATATGCCCTTAACTTGGCAGGATGATAACCTCCAATAGATTCAATTTGAAAGGCGGCAAACCTCGACTCTCCAAATAAGTGTCCCACGGGATATATTCGATAGTCACTCTGATCCAGCTTAAAAAATTGGATAATTTCATCTTCTTGAAAATATCGATCGACTGCTCGTGTAGCCATGAGCTGCGAACTGCGGCCGCTCTGTCTAGATGGTTGAATAATCTTTTGATTGACGATGCTGATATCGATAATTGCCAATCCAACAACCAAAGATAACATGATTTTTTTATTAATCTTCCGCTGAATCCATAACAATGTCATGCCCAACAATGATCCCAGCCAAAAGAGCATCATCCATACATCCGATTGCCACAGATCCCAACGAAGATTATTGATGGCCTGCCCCATGCGAGGATCTTGAACTCGAGGTGGCGTAAAACTCTCTCTTAAAAATGATTCCAACGTAGAGCCACCCAACGCCATTCCAATTAATACAAGAATTGTACATCCGGCCAATACCCATCCCCATTTGGGTATGACCTTTTCCTTCAAGTCACCAACAGCATCCAAACCGAATGCAGCAAGAATAGCCACATTGAATTGGAGGAGTATCAGTATCATATGGGGAACACGAAATTTGTTGAAATAAGGAAATAGGTTAAAGAATAAATCATAAACCAGACTAAAATGTCTCCCAAAGGAAATCAATAGAGCCAGCGCGGAAGTAATAATCAAAAAGTAATGTATTAATTCTCGTTTGGATACGAGTCCAATGATAGCCAAAATCAGTATAATGATTCCCATATAGTTTGGATAATCCGTAAAAGGCATGAATCCCCAATAGGGTTGTCCGCCAAAACCAAATGCGGAGGGAATAAAAAATGTAAGAATTTCTTTCGGATGGAAGGACCAACCGGTGGCATAATTATAATCCGCACCGCCACTGGCTCCCCCACCACGGACTGAAAATGGTGTATAATCCATAGCAGGTAAATATATTAGAAGCGATAGCCCAATCCCCATAATACAGGCGACTACAAATAAAACCAAACCGGAATACAATTCACCTTTTTTCTGTTTCCGGATAAAACCATTCACCAATACCATGAGACTATATGCGCCAACTAAGAGCCAAGTATAATAAGCGATTTGGGCATGGGCACGCTGTAATTGAAAACCCATTAAAATAGCCAACCAACCGGTATCCCATAAATTGGGATTCTCCCACAACCGAACGGTCAGCCAGAAGATCCATGGGATGTATGCTGCAGTCATCATTTGACTGCCGTGACCATGGACCACCATAGTCGTCATATAGGGGGTGACCATAAATCCTACTGCGCCCAAAGCGGCAGCGAACGGTGAGCATTTTAAATGCCTCAATAACAAAATGCAGCCGATCCCGGCGAATATAAGGTGAAGCATTTGGATCATCATCCCAGGGAGAAAAAACAATTTAAACAGGTGTTCGGGGAAGTATAGTTTTGAAATATGGGTAAAGGCTTCTGCTGATGGCATACCGCTGAATACCCAAGGCTGCCATTGAGGAAACTCACCTGTTTCTTCTGCCACTTCATTCAAGGCCATTCCCACAGCTTTTGGACTAAGGCTATCGGGTGAGCCAAACGTTTTACCACCAAAAATTACCGGATTAAATAAAAAGGCCACAACAACAACCAAAAAGGCTGTAGCCATTACGGTTGGTGATTTCATATTGATGCTCATTATCGTTTAATTAATCCTTTTAATATACCAAGCCCATTCAAAAATTCTTTATCCTCTACATCAATTTTCATAAGCCAAATCAAGGTGCCAAAAATGAGGACAGAAGTTAATCCTGCAATCATTAAAGTAATCAATGTATGATAATCCATAAGGAATGGCTTTAATGGCCCAAGGATTCCAAATGTTATGGATCCAGCAATAATTGGCTTGATTAATTTTTGATTGATAAAACTCATTTTTAAAATGATGCCCACTTCAATGACTCGGGCCAAACCCACAGCCGTTAAAGAGATCAAAGTAGCCATGGCCGCACCAGCTATCCCATATTGAGGAATTAACCAGATATTTAATCCAAAATTAAGGATGAAAGCTCCAATGGTGTTCCATAATACCAGTCTAGTATAACCAGACATACTAAGGGTTGGTCCTGCAGCGCCCAAGATAGCTTGAGTCAATGTGGCGACTGTAAGGATGACTAAAATTTGACTACTGGCCACATATTCAGATCCAAACAGAAGCAAAACCTTTTCAGGGAAAATGATAAATATGGATGCTATGGGAATGGCGCACATTAATAGCCATCGACTGACCAATTGATAGGTAGAAGATAGCTTTTCCTTATTCCCTTCACCATGGAATTGGGAAGCCATGGGAGCATAAATACTCAAAAATGATAGTAAAAGTGCTTGGAGCAGTCCCGCTGTTCTCGCCGCCGGATGGTACATCCCTACCACACTTGCATCGGCAAAATAGCCCAGCATGAGAATGTCCATCCAATGCATGAATGTTTGCAGGATAGTGACAAACATAAGGGGATATGAAAATTTTAACAATGCTTGGTCAAAAGTACCGCCGATCATCTGTCCCACTTGAATGCCAGACACAGATTTCAATACTTTGGTCATGACAAAAAATCCGATCACGCCTGTGGTTAGCATTGGAAACATAATGGCGGACTCAACCGAAATAAAGAAATAGCACCCAATCATTGAAAACAACAATACAGTAGGATTCAAAAACTGAGTGACCATTGTTTTATACTTTAACCGTTTGAAGCCCTGCGTGGCATATGCTGAAACCAATGTAAGAGCATTAAATGGAATGGCCATTGCAAAAATGATTAATACGGATGCAAGCAATGCCCTTTCATTCAATAATTGGTCAACGATGGCCCCTGATGACACAATGAGCCCAACCATGATGGCCAATGAAAAAATTGCTGTCATTTTGATAGCAGAACCAATGACAGATTGGATCTTTTCTTGATCGGTGTCGGGATTTAATTGACTTACAAATCGCATGATTCCCGTTTCCAACCCCATCTTTGCCAATACCTCAGCTATCAACATGATTGAGTTGGCCAATGAGTAGATACCTAAGAATTCGGGTCCAACCCAACGTGCCAGCAAAGCTGTATAAACATATCGGTTTACATTCCCATAAACCAATCCGGTAAATGTGATGGCGGATTCTTTGGCTATTTTGCTGGCCGTATTCATGCTAATATCACTGAATTATATATAGCTTCAAGTTTTGATATAATTACAGATTCACTATACAATGATTCTACCGCTTTTTTCCCCTTCGCTCCGAGATTAGAAAGGTTAATTTCATCCATCATCAATTCTTTGGCCTTATCAGCCATTGATTCAATTGAAGACACAACCATCCCCTCAGATGGAAGTATCTCAATACCCTCTGCACCTACATCCGTTGTAAGAACTGCTGTGCCGCAACTCAATGCATGGGGGATCTTCATTTTAAGTCCTGCCCCGATTTCAATGGGAGCCACCATGAGCAATTGAGATGAAAGAAATGCATCTATATTTTCAACAAACCCCAGATATTGAATGCGGTCTAATTGATTAATTTTAGATTGAAGCGATTTGGGTAACCCCTTTCCAGCAATGGTTAGAGATATATCCGAATTGAGTTGTGGATAAATCTGATTCATTAATATTTCTACAGCCAACACGTTCGGTTCACGATTAAATGACCCGACAAAACAAATGGACCCACTTTTTTTCTCAGAGGATCCTGATGCGGCTAATTTGATTTGAGGTGGTATGACTTCTATATTTTTTTCACATCCCAATTTCTGGAGATAAGATTTGTCTTCAACTGTGAGCGTAACAGCACCATCAAACTTATTGGCAATTTCTGCCTCTACTTTTTGTGCCAGTTTGAATGACCGCTCATTGGATTTTTGTCCGGACGCTTGACCCCGTTCATACATTTTTGCGGACACATCATGAAAGACAATGATTGAAGGAATTTCTTGGAAAAGATTTCTATAATGATGCATCACGTTATATTCAACCTGCACCAGATCAAAAAAGTTTTGGGTAATGAGATTTTTTATCAATTCAGCCATTTTCTTTTTATTGTATTTTGCAAAAAAGAATGGCTCCTCGCCTTTTAAATAGGACGCCACAGGACCAATATTCCTAATACCCGAGGCAACTTTTCCAGATACAGATGAGGGGTTCCGAGGATAGTCAATGGTGTGGAGATGGATGCCTCTATCGATAATTGGGTTAATCATCTCAGTTTCATTTTTATCTATAAATGAAGCAATAGTTACGGCATGATTTTTGGCAAGCGCCATCACATTTCGGAAAATTAATTGCGCCCCGGCGTGTCCACTGGTTTCTGAAGGGAGATATGGTGAAATAAAGAGCAGGTTCAATGGGGTTTATCGCTCATTTATCCAAAAAGAAATCATGCGTTTTACCAGCAATAATAGTTCAACACCGGCAAAAGTGATTAATAATAAATCAATTCGATTTAATGGGATAAATACCAAATAAAATAAATAAATATTATTTAAGAGGAGGGCTATGTGGTCAGTAATACCTCTTTTAATCTGATGGCTTGGTTTTCCATTATTTTGTGTAATCATTCCTCTCAATGTATGCTCTGTTTGAGTGATCCCGTGAACGATCAATGCCAGCATCCCAATTTGCCACCCAAATTCATGGGCATGACTTAGCCTATATCCCAATGCACCAATTATGATAAATTTTAATACATGGTCTGAGACTGCATCTAAATAATATCCCTTATTGGATGGCTGGGTGGGATGATAATAACCCAGTTTTTTGAATCGCGCCATCATACCATCCATGAGATCTAGAATCCACCCCAGTTGTAATAAAATGACGATCATAATTTGCGATTGAGAAAAATCGGTGATAATGTAATATATAGCAATAGTCTCAGAGGCTATAGCTGCTAATGTAATCATATTGGGTGTGACAAATGAATAACTAAACAGGGCGCATAGCCATGTTGCAATTGGATAATGTATCCAATTGGTCACCACATCAAATGGTTTGCGGTATTGACTTATTTCTTGATAGCGACTCATCTCTTCCCACTGAACATAAAATGACGGATATCCACAAAAATATCATCGGAAGCGTCTTCATAATTGGATAAAAGGCGATATGCTGCCGATGTTGCCCGATGCCGCTCAATAATCGTTGCTTTTTCATCTTCACTTTGACACGTGTTATTCAACCAATTCATGATACTCTGTTTTTCTAAAACAAAATCGTCCTGCTTAACAGAATGTAAGGAAGAAAATAATCTTAATATTTCGCTTTTTGTAGGATAATGAATATCCCGCCCAACTAACCAATCATACTCTCTTGAAATCGAATCATCCGGTGGTACCACTTGAGAAAATAAAAACTGACCACCCGGTTTTAAGCATCGATATATTTCTGAAAATACTTTCTTTGGATCGTCTATATAATGAATCACATTTCGCATATAAATTAATTCAAATGATTCGTCTTCAAATGGAAGATTATGGGCATTAGCCACAATGGGTGTAATGCCATCATGATTTATTTTATCAATCATTTCCTGACTAATATCAATTCCCGTTAATGGCCCAATTCTTTCAGACACCTTTTCTGCAACTACACCTGTCCCGATTCCAACTTCCAAAATATTGGGATAATGATTGTTAGGTATCATTCCAATAAAAGCATCAATAAAACTGTTATTTTTTACCCAATTTGTTTTATTGTACTGTTTGGCTCTTTTGGCCCAATAATTTTCAGAATAACCTTTCATTAATTTTTCCTAATTATCATAAATAATATGGTTACAACCAGTTCAAGAAAGCCAAAAATGGAGGCCGCAATAATGGCAATTGGTCTCATAAAAAGATTAGTGAATTTGGTGATTAATTTCATTTTTCCGATAAACTTTTTTCGCCATTTAGCGATAGAATACCCGCCACCCATTGATGCAGACACTTTATGCCAAATCATTGATTTTGGAATATACTGAATAACGCCACCATATTTTCTTAAACGTAAGGATAAATCCACATCTTCCCCATACATAGGGAAGGATTCATCAAACAAACCCAATCCTTCAAAATCTTTTGAGCGCATACAAAAGCAGCATCCTGTGGCATAATCAATTTCTGTAATTTGATCAAATTGACCTGTATCCTTTTTTCGAATGCCACGATGATGGATTAACCCTGGGAGTAGATTCACACTTCCTCCTGCGAACCATATTCTATTCGGGTCATCCGCATAATAAATTTTAGGGGCAGTCTGCATAATGCATTCGTTTTGCGCCATTGGTTGTATGAGTGGTGCAATAAAGTCCGAATCAACAGTGGTATCATTATTCAAAAAGATTGAATAGTCAGATTGAGTTGCTTTCTTGAATCCCGCATTATTGCCACCTGCATACCCAAGGTTTTGATCTAGCTCAATAATTTCCACTTGTGGAAATTCCTTTTGGATTGCCAACACCGAATCATCCGTAGATCCATTATCAATTACATAAACTTTATGTGCAGAATAGTTTACTTGTTCGAGGGATTTCAAACAATCCATGGTTAAGGCCCGCCCATTCCAATTCAATACAAAAATGTTGACAGATGGATGATTCATGACTGGACCAATTCCAATAATGTATCTGCATATTTTGACCAGGAGAATCGTTGCTTATATTCAGCGACAAATGACCTTAAGTCATTCGAGGATTGGTTAAAATATTGTTTAATGCCATCCGCTATTTCTTCGGGGTTAGGTTCACAAATGAATCCGGACTTGCCCTGTTCTACGATCTCCGGAAGCCCGCCAACGTTCGATACCACAACCGGCCGGTCAAAATGATAGGCGATTGGCACTACCCCACTTTGAGTCGCTGATTTATAAGGAAGGACTGCCACATCTGCTGCGCAAAAATATTCGTGGACCCGTTCATTGGGGACAAAATCAAATCGAAAATCAATTATATCCATCACATTGTTTTCTTCTGCCAATTCTATATATTTATTTTCGTCGCTATAACATTCACCCACCACGAGGATCTTAAAATTAGTCAATTGTGATTTGAGAATTTTTGCACTGCGAATCAATAAGTCTAACCCCTTATAATCCCGGATTAAACCAAAATTGAGGATGACTTTTTCTTCTGTTATCCCCAATGTAGTTTTAGCTGCCGTCTGGTCAATTGATTCTCCAAATACATCATAAAGCGGATGGGGTGATTTTCTATAATTTGGATCGGGCTTAATCGACTTCAAATCATTCTCAACCGTATCGGACATAACCATAAACCCATCACAATACCTGAAAAAATTTGCCGTCATTAATTGGTCAGTCATTTTTGGCTCGTGTGCCATAATATTATTACAATTTACAATGATTTTGGCGCCGCACTTTCTTTGCACCTGTTTGGCGATGGATGTAAATCCGGGAGCAAAAAAGGGCATCCAATATTGAAATACGACTGCATCGGGCTGAATTTTATTAATCCATCGTGCAGTTTTCCGCCAGGACACGGGATTGACTGAATTAATCAACTGTTCTGAAGGTTCCCCTTCAAAATCAAAATATTGAGACTTCCCCGGAAATAATGATTTTGGATACTGTAAAGAAAATGAAACACGATGGATTTCGTGATTTTTTGCCAATTCAAGGCCTAAAGAATGGTTAAACATTGATATGCCACCACGATAAGGCGGGAATGGCCCAACAAGAACAATTTTCATC
Source organism: Fidelibacterota bacterium UBA6630 (assembly GCA_002455835.1). Lineage (GTDB taxonomy): Bacteria > Fidelibacterota > Marinisomatia > Marinisomatales > TCS55 > TCS55. The sequence goes on from DKLW01000006.1 coordinate 29,168, forward strand.
AGAAAATTAAAAGTCGATTAAGATTTAAGAATGCCCTTCACTCGAGATTCTTTATCTTGGTTTGAATTGGCAATCATTTCCCCCACCAATCCGATGGAAAAAAACTGAATTCCCACAACTATAATGAGTACGCCCAGCATTAAGAGCGCCATATGTTTTGCGAAAGGTTCGCCCAATCCATACTTTAAATACAAGACATATAGTTCGATACTCAATCCACTTAAAAATGTAAATAATCCAATTTGCCCAAAGAAATAAAGCGGACTTTGTGTGTATTTGGATAAAAATAAAATGGAGATGAGATCAAATAATCCATGAAATAATCTGGAGCCGCCGTATTTCGTCACACCATGGATTCGGGGACGATGGTTGACAACAATTTCCGATACCTTAAATTTTTTCTGGCCAGCCAATGCAGGGATATAACGATGTCGCCCACCATAGATTTCTAATGTCTTTATGACAGCTTTCCGATAAATTTTTAGTCCGCAATTAAAATCATGGATTTTAACACCTGTGACCAATCGGGTAACAAAATTAAATAATTTTGAAGGTATCTTTTTGGAGAATGGATCTTTCCGGTCTTTTTTCCATCCGGAAACAAGATCATTACCTTCTTCTAATTTCAAGATCAAATTCGGTATTTCAGCCGGATCGTCTTGTAAGTCCGCATCCATGGTGACCACATAATCTCCTTGGGCATACTTGAATCCTTCAGATAAGGCGGCCGACTTACCATAATTCCGATGGAATTCAATTAAATTCACAGCCGAATCGGATTGGCTCAATCTCTTAATCAATTCCACAGACCCATCGGAGGAACCATCATCAATGAATAATATTTCGTAAGGTATGTAATCTGATAGGACACGAGTCAGTTCATGATGTAATTCTTGAAGTGAATCCACTTCATTGTAAACTGGAATAATAACTGAAATTTTCATGAATTAATCTTTATTGGGATGACAGTGGCAGGAATATCACGAATTAGATGGGGATACTGCACATCGAATTCACGATCCATCAAGACCAATTCTATTTTTTGTTTTTCATCACTTAATTTAAATGATACATGTTCCACCAAAGGACCATATTCTGTTTGACTGGATCGAAATTGAACCCCGCCTGAAATTCTATCTGATTGATTCTTAATCAAATTTGGATCGGAAAATGATGAAGGAATACCTCCCCATAAAAATGTTCGCAATTCTGATGGAGATATAATTTCAAAAAATGGCAATGAAATCAAAATGGAAGCCTGATCATATCTTCGATTGTTTCTCATATCCCACACATCAATACCTTCATTTTTTAAAACCAGAAAAAGCGCCTTTCGCCCAATCAAATCTTTAAACTGAACATATGCCGTATCTCGTGATGCAGTAAATGTGAAATTGAGCCGACCATTCATCTCCCCTTTTGATATAATATATCCTTTGCCTCTACAGAACTGTTTTGCAGTCAAATCTGGGTAGACTATGGATTCAGATACCGGTTTTACTATAGGTTTAGGAGCAGTGGCACAACTCATACAAACGAGTGTGCTTACTGTAATTGAAACTAATTTATTCAAGTAAAACCTTGTCTTTTAGCCGTTCATTATCGTTATCCAATTCCAAAGCACGCTTGTAAAATTCTTTGGCATTCAAGGGTAGATTTGCTTTCATAAAAACATCACCTAAGTGTTCAAGAACTACCGCGTTATCATCTGCAATTTTCACGGATGCTTCCAAGTAGGATTTGGCCTTTTTCAAATCATCCAGTTTAAAATATATCCAACCAATCGTATCTAAATATGATGCATTCTCCGGCTCCAGAGCGATGGCCTTTTTCGCAAAATTCAGTGCGCGGTTAAGTTCTACATTCCTCTCGACCAAGCTATAGGCATAATTGTTTAAGGCCTGAGAATCTGAGCTGTCTGCATCAATGAGTTTTAGATAGATTTTATCTGATTTATCAAATTGATCAATTTCATCATAAAGGATGGCCAAAGAGTGCATTATGTTTTTTGATTCTGGCCGAAGAGTGAGGGCATGTGTATAATATTTTTCAGCGGATGGATACTGCTTTAGTTGATTATGGCTCAGCCCAAGTAAATATTGAATAGAAAATACTTTTTGAAATGGATCTGCGACTGGAGCCAATAAATCAATTACGGCTTGGGGATTTTTTTGATCCATAAAGACTAAAGATCGGCTATAATAACCCCGCCAGTCTTCAGGGAAATTGGCGATTAACTTATCTCCCAATTCGGCAGCTTTTATAATGTTCTTATTATCCATGTAAATATCAAATAATGAAAAGTAATAATTGGGATTTTTAGGTGCTTGTTCAATGGATGATTCAAGCAAATCTGACGCTTGCTTTATGTCCCCTTTGCGGTATAATAATAATCCCAATTGTGCATTTCGCTCTGGAGCCGGACCATACTTTTGATTCAATTCATGAATCAGAATTTCACCTTCATCAAATAATTTCAATCTTGAGACCAAATCAATATAGAGTCCCAAATAATGAGATTCATTTGGATTTGAAATGGTTAGATCTTTAAAAATATTTTTCGCTTTTGTTTCGTCTCCAACCCGAATGGCGAACCGCCCAGCCGTTTCCAACAATTCAAAACGATCCGGCTCTAATTCATAGGCTTTCAAATATAGGTTCATGGCCTCATCATAATTCTGTTTTACTTTTTGCAATTCCGCTAAGGCAATAATATATCTCGTATCTTCAGGATTTAATTTATGGAGTGACTCAAAAGGGCCTTGGGCTGCGTCATATTTTTTTTGGTTGATTAACTGATCCGCAACCATTTGCAGTGCCTGCTCATCATTGGGGTCAGCTTTTAGAGCCATGGTTAAATGTTTTTCGGATAATTCTGGTTTCCCCAAATTCCAATAACACTCCGCAATTGCTGTGTGGATAGCACCCACATTTGGATCCAAATTCAAAGCCTGCTGAAACTCAATAATGGCCATGGCAAAATCGCCTTGATTCATGAGCAATTGGCCATCCATGAAATGGCGCAATCCTTCCGGGTTTGGTGCCTTTTCTTCTTGGACGATTTCAGGTACAATTGTGGATGCGTCTACAGTGGCCTGTGGCTTCGACGATCCACATCCGATCAAGGTCATTGTCCCCAATAGTATAAAATGTGATTTAATTTGATTCATAAAGTTTTCTTATCGAGAATCTAACCCTTTTAATCGTTCGCTTGTTCCGAATAAAAATTATAGTATTTTACCTATTCCGAAATGGTCACACTATTTCCGCCGATGCGTTTTGTCTCATACATGGCTTTATCCGCCTTTGATATAAGTTCTCGAACTTGATCAGCATGGATAGGAAATCCTGCCATTCCGGCGCTGATGGTTACATTGACAGCAATCCCATTTTTTAGAAATGTTTTTTCACTAATCTTCCTCACAATCCGTTCGGCCAGTGGAATACATTGTTGAATATCTGTATTGACCAAGAGAACGGCAAATTCCTCGCCACCATACCGGCCTACCACATCAATGGCACGTACGTTCTCTTTAATAATACTGCTGACTTCTTCTAAAACGTAATCTCCGTATAAATGACCATAGGAATCATTAATGGATTTGAATTTATCCAAATCAAGAATAACCAGCCCCAACATATGGTTGAATCGTCCAGCACGGCTCACCTCTTCGTCAAAGCGATCCAAAAATGCCTTGTGGTTTAGCAACCCCGTTAATCCATCATGAATGGATGAATCGTGAACGCGATTATATTCTTGCTGCCAATTCAAAATACTGCTGACTGTCCCGCATAAAAGCTCAAAAAGCCGTGCATCCGTATCTGTATATTTTTTGGATTTCAAGCGCTCTAACGATATGGCCCCAACTGCCTCCCCATTGGATCGTAGGGGTATACTCAATACAGACATGAAATTAAATGTATCCCGATCATTAGGATTGAAGCGATTCATTTCAGGAAATTCATCAAACCATGTGTTGGAATTGACCATACGATTCTCTTGAACGGCCAACCCATGAAGGGTATTGATCATATTAAAAGATTGGCCCTCATCTGCATCATCATGGAGACCATCTACCAATTTGATTTTGGCAGTTGATTGATCAGAGTCCACCATCGCAATGGTCAATTTATCGTATTGGAAAAAAGCGCGGCATAATCCCCGAATAGATTCAAATAATTCACTTTGATCTGACTTCACCTCAAGCTGATCAAATAAATTGGTCACCCTAGAGTTGAAATAATTGTCAACCATGAGGGATTCCATTTGCTCCAAATCTGACATACCGTGGGTGATAATTTCACCTATTTTTTCGATGATATCTATGTCTTGATCATTGATGGAAGAGAAATGATCCGTAAAAACCAACATGGCACCCACAATATGCCCAGAAAAAGAAATGGGGAATCCTAAAATGGTTTCACTCCCCCGCCACGACCTTTCTCCTAATATTTCTGCCCATCCTTCATGATGTATATTTTTCTTTAAAATTACCGGTTTATTTTGATGGATGATTTCAGAAACAATACTGTTCTTTTCTGTGATAAAGGATGACAAATCATTTTCAGAACTATCCTGGCGCGTATAGCCCTGCCCTTCTTTGTCCACCATATATACCCCAGTGAAATATGCAGGGTTCACCACAGACACCAAGCTTACCACTTGGGTTAACAGTCGTTCATAATGTGATTTTACAACAGAGGAAAAACCAAATTCTGATTCAGCGGATTTCCGCTTATCCTCATCATTGTTTTCATCTGAATTGAATTTGAGTATAGAGGGAAAAGCATAAGTAATAAACACCATAGCTAATCCACCAATGGCTATACCTTTTAGAATTGTAAAGATAAGCGCATCCTGATTCGGCATCATGAATAGAAACAGAATTAAGAAAAATAGAGCGACAGCAGTGATTTGGCGGCGGAAATCCATGGTAAAAAGTAAAAATCCCTGAAGTGAAATACATCAACTACAGGGATTTAATTGAATTTATTTTTTAAGCGACTTTATCGCTGATCTTTCACGAATTTTACGTTATCATTCAACTGAAAATTTTTCTTCTTGGCAACGGTGGTATCCGCAGTGTCTGCAACAGCTTCATTTGATACAAATGTTGGCGCTGGGTTAGAATTCGGTGCCCCCACTGGAGATGAATGTGGATTGGTTACATTCCCCGTAAATGCAGGAATCTGTTGTCCACTAGGGTTCGTATAAGGCCATAAATTCACACCTACGGTAATAAAAGACGCAATCAATACGGTCATGATACCCGCATATAATGGTGTGAAACCAAATAATGTTCTTGAAGGATTTTTTATAATTTTTTTAGACGGGCGATTTTTTTCAAACTCAATCCGTTTATAGAGATTCGGCATAAACGTACTGGATGCCTTCACTTTTGGCATACCTTTTATAGCTTTCATAGTTGCTCGAATATTATTCACCAATGCTTTTGCATCCGGATTAGCATTCATATATGATTCAAATGCCTGGCGATCTGATAAATTCAACTCATTATCCAAATAAGCTGAAATGGCATCTTCAAATTGATAGCGATCCATCGATATATATACTCCTATTTCAAATCTTTCAAATCTTTTTGTAATTGTAAACGTGCCCGGTTGATTCGGGATTTAACCGTACCAAGCGGAACATCAACTATCTTACTAATCTCTTCGTAAGAAAGTTCCTGAATATCTCTCAAGATAGTTACCGTCCTGAAATGAAGAGGGAGCTGTTGGATGGCCGCTTGAATTTTCTTCTCAATGTACTCACTTTGGGCCACTTCATCTGTGTCCGGTTCCACCGCCGGAAGTTCATAATCCCGATCTTCAGGTCCCATTTGACTTAAGTTTATAGTTTTATGACTTTTTTTCTTTCGTAATTCTGTCTTCGCCAGATTGCCTGCAATCGTATACATCCACGTTGAAAATTTGGCAATATTCTTATAATAGTGTTTATGCGTATAGAGTTTTAGCAACGCGTCTTGAACAATATCTTCGGCCTGTTCCATATCATTCACAAATCGAAATACAAATGTCATTAACCGATCCCGGTAGCGATTGACCAATTCTACATAGGCTTGTTCATCGCCCTCCTGAAATCGGGCAATGAGTTCCTCATCCGTATATTGGAATTGATTATCCATTGACAATGGTTGCATAGACAAATTCGGTGATGGCTGATTCATCTTGAATCCGGGACGTCTTTAATTGTGCATCAATCCGCCCCAACCGCTTGATGGCAAGGGTGATCTCTTTGCTTGTATAATGGTTTGCATAATTGGGTAATTGCCTGTTAACACTCGGTGATAGTCTAGTAAAACCCTTATAGGTCGGAATTGTTCCCGGAGAAATTTTTAAATATAAAAGTTCTTGAAAAAACTCGGTTAATGGGTAAAGTAAATTGATCATAGTCGTATCTTGTGACACCAGTGCACGGCCCAACTCTAGTGATTCTTTTAATTTTCTATTCCCCAAATAATTGAAAAATTCATATTGACGGAATTTCCGTTTCCACCCTGAAAATTGAGATAAATCAATATCATTTAAATTGGTATTATCATCGATAGAAAGGAGCAATTTATCAATTTCATTTTTTAAATGATTGAGTGAATCCCCCGCAAGTTCTATCATATTATCAATCATTGATCTGGGTACGGTTGAAACACCATTCTCCTTAAAAAATCCATTGGCCCATTTAACCATTTCGTTGGAAAAGGGTGTGGCGCAAGATATTGGATTCACTGCAGTTGCCAAGGCTTCCATCATTTTATTTTTTGCCCCATATTCATCATGAATCAATATCAATGTATTGCCTGTGTTTGGTGCATTACAATAATCAACAAGTTCATCCCGTGCTTTGCCTTTAAGCCCATTGGGATTTCTAAGAATAAATAACTTTTTTGCATTAAACAGGTCTGTTCCATTTAAGTGATCAATTATTTCTTTCGAACCCAATTCATCGGGCAAAAGAACCATCTTTTCAGCAGGATACTCTCTAAACATGGCTTTCGTGACTTTTTTTACAAACCATTGCTGGAGGAATTGATCTTCTCCCATTAAAAAATAAATGGATGCCAAATGGTCTGATTGTAATCCATCAATGGCATGGTCAAATGGGGTGAGTTTTAATTTAAATCGAGCCATAACTACATCACGATCATTGTCATAAGACCTACGAAAATACAATAGTATCCAAATAAATGGAATCTACCGCCTTCTAGCATTCCCAGTAGCCATTTCAGTGAAACATACCCCACGATAAATGCGCTGAGAAAAGCCGCGAACAAATATATAAATGGAATAGAGATTACGGAAAATGACGTATCCAACGCAGTTAAAAGTCCTGCGCCAGAAATGGCGGGGATGGCTAATAAAAATGAGAATTTAGCTGCCTCTTTTCCGGAAGTGCTTAAAGCCATCGCTGTAGTTATAGTCATTCCTGATCGTGAAATGCCCGGAATAATCGCAACGGCCTGTGCCAATCCAATTATGATGCCACTTTTCAAGGATATGGGTTTTGGTCCTGATTTCAATCGTTTGGAAAAAAATAGGACCAATCCAGTAAAAATAAGTGCCCCTGACACCAATTGAACCGAATCAAATATATTGGCGATGGTTGTTTTGGCACTCAATCCAAAAATCACAGCGGGCAAAGTTCCCATCAAAATATATAAAATATATTTTTGGGATTCTTTTTGATTGATGCTGGTGATCAATGAATAAATATCTTTCCAGAATACACAAAATACGCTGAGCAGTGTACCTAAATGGGTCACCACTTCAAATGCATTGCCAGGGATTTCAATCCCAATTAGGGCCTGCCCCAAGACCAAATGGCCAGAACTGCTAATTGGTAGAAATTCGGTAACACCTTGAAGGGCTCCGAGGATAATGGTGTCGATTAAAGTCATTTCTAATTAATAATTGCGGGAAGAATTTATCAGGGTAAGAACTGAATCAAAAGGATGTCTCTGACCAACCTGTAATCGCCACCATACGGCCTGCTTTATCCCCATCTCTACGATAAGAAAAATATTTATCTTTTTCACAAAATGTGCATTGATTATCTACAAGAATATTATTTTCTTCTAAGCCTGCCTCAATGAGTTGATCTTTCACAATGGACTTTAAATCCAGCATATGGCGGTCACCATTTCCAGGAATTGACCGGGAAGAATCAAATACATCGGCCACTTCAGTACCGACCTCAAAACAGCATTGACCAATAGAAGGCCCAATCACTGCCCGCACTGTGCCTGGCTGATCATGAACCATCTCCTGTAAAGCGATCGGACCAATTTTCAATTGGGTACCCCGCCAGCCGGAATGAATTAATCCAAAGGTATGAGAAGCGATGTTTAATAAAAATAGTGGAATACAATCCGCCACTTGGATACTGAGCACCACGTCTTTTTCTTGAGCAATGGTACCATCTGTACTGGGCAAAGTACATGAGCCACTCACCCTGACCACTTCGTTTGAATGTACTTGCTGAGGAATAACCAATTGGGACCGATTTAAACCCAATGCATCGGCAAAGCATTTTCTATGCTCTAAAATAGCAAAATCCTGATCACGATTAGACATGAAAGCGTGAAAGCCCTTCACACCAAAAAAATCAGAATAATCGATATAATTCATAATTTGCGCTAAGGGTTTTGAGAAATAACCAATCGGAGAGAATCTCCCTGGAATACACCTCGATGCATAAATCGTTCCCCGTCAAATTCAAGGACTTGGAAAGCTGCATTAACATTTTTATTCGTAGATGCAGGGGCATAATAAAAGCCATCACCCAAATGGAAATCAAATTGTTCAATGGCCTGACTGAGCGATTGCCTGGATTGATTTTCCATATTCATGCTGTGCAAAAGTTTAGCCGTATTTAATCCGCGGTAATATGCATCCATTTCATCACCATCGTATTGTAGAGGATCTATTTCCGATATATAAAAGTTTGTTAGGATGGATAATCCTTTTAAATGGGGTCCGATATTTTCTTTTTGCAGCGTGGAAATATTTTGCCAGTTTTCATTCCCAATAACTTTCGTATCCAGATTATACATTGGAATTTGCGGGCCAATAAAAGCCAAATCATTCTCGTTTATGGGAAGATATATCCCCTGAATCGTGCTCAGCACAACTTTGGATGAATCAGAAGAAGACATTTTTTTCTTCTTTGGCTTTGGTAAATCGAAGAAATCTTCCGCTGAAATATCAAATAAGGCATCCAAACTATCAATATCCATACCCAGTGCTTCATCGAATGATTCTTCTTTGGGTAAAAGATCAAATGCTACTTTTCTAATAAACTTAAATTGACGTCTCAAATTTTTTGGCTCACCGGAATACCACTCCGTGGCCACCACACTGGCACCCAACCGATCCACCTCTTTAATAAATGCATCCGTTTGGATTTCGCCATCTTGATCCGCAGGTGCAATAACAGCAATGCTATCTAACCCCAGCGTCATCACTGCATATTGTGCTGCCTTTTTCCCGGCAATGGCCAGAGTCGAATTGATATGGAAACTTTTCCCATTCACTTCACTTAAGTCCTGCTGCTGACGGTTGGTGAGTAAAATTGGAATATCCGTGGCGCTCAATGCACTTGTGACCGCTAAAGCCGATTGACCATCCAATGGACAGATTAATGCTTTAATCTGGTTCATCTTTTCTAGGTTTCGTGCTTCCAAAATGGCTTGAAGGTTATTACTACGGCTATCTTGAGCTAAAATGGATAAGCGTTGGAGGGATCCTTCATTTGATTTTTCGCCATCGTAGAATCCAGCCATGAATGCATCACCCTGTTTGCCTTGATCACCGGTAAGGGGCAATACAATACCAACCATTAATACTGGAGTGGGTGGTTCATATGATGCGCGAAGTAGCGTTTCAAAAAAGATGGCATAGGTATTAGAAAGAGACAGTGGATCAATTTGGCTTAATGTTATAGCGCCATCATCCGGACGGCCATTTAATATTTCTGCGTTGGCCCTGGCCAATAGATGAATATTCCTCGATTGTGGATCCGTCTCTAATGTTAACAATTCATTCATCAGGGATTCAGGCAATCGAATTTGGATTAAATTCAATAATTTGTTGTCAATCGTTATATCATGCGATTCTGAATCTGATAGACTTTTGGAACGATGATACATACGATATGCCGATTCGTAATTGACTTCATTCACATAAAGATCGCCAAGAGATTCCATCACATACATTAAAAATGGACTTTGGGGGTATGTAGAAAAAATTCGTTTCGATGTTTCTCGCGCTTTTTGATATTGGTCTAATGCCACTTGAGATTTCAAAAGTAAAAGCAAAGCCGGCTCTTCGAATTCTCCCGATTCATTCGATAATAATTTATTTAAAATGGCTTCGCTGGCGGCATACCGCCCCTCATTATAATTGGATGTGGACTGTTTCAATTGTCTATCATAAATTTGAGATTGAATCCAATTTTGCCCATAGAGATTCGCCATAATCAGGAAGACGAACAGGATTCGCTGGAAGTTTAGATTCCTCATTGGATTTCTTTTAACACCCACCCATCCGGATCGATTAATGCTGATGATTTCGGTTTTGCATCAAATGCAAATTGATATGTTTGTGTTCGTTTGTCAATCATAATTGATTTGCAGTTGTCGTCCCAACACACTTCTGTTGGAATTCTAAAAATGGGCCATTCCTCTTTTTGTGTTTGTCGAATTGTAAGGGATAATAAGCCCTTTGTTCCTGATGTTGGCATCCATTTTTCTTCGTAGAATAAATGCGGAAATCCCGGTTTCATGGTCCATTGATCAAAAAACCATCCCAATGATTCGCCTGCAACGGCCTCCATGGATGCCTGAAAATCTTTGGTCAGCACAGCCTCGTGGGTATATTGATTATAATAAGATCGAATACCTTTAAAAAAGATATCATCCCCAAGGATTCCACGAAGCATATGAAGGACCCATCCTCCTTTTGGGTAATTATTGGAATTTAACAATTTAAATAAATCCGTTACTTCTGTATCAATAATGGGCCGATTTGTCACCTTTGATTTCACCACCCGTTTGCGACTGTTTTCCATCCGCTTTCTAAAATCTTTAATACCATCTGCATATTCAAAATAAAGGGCGCCGAAATAGGTAGCGAACCCTTCAGACAACCAAAGGTGGTGCCAATTGGACTCCGTAACAGCATCCCCAAACCACTGGTGGGCAATTTCATGAGAAACTGTCCCTTCAATATTTCTCCCATTAGCGATAGCATTCTCAGAGTAAAATATAGCTGATGCATTTTCCATACCGCCGTAGCGTGTGGAGGATTGAACATTGGCTAGTTTTTCAAATGGAAAGGGACCAAGCAAATTGGTAAAATAATCCACCATGTCTGCTGCTCTGGCAAATGAAGGTTTTGCCTTCTCTACATCCTCTGGATACACCCAATAGGTCACTTCTACACAGCCGTCTTCTCTTTGGGATGCGGGAGCGTTACCACAAGCCGCCAAACCAATCGTCTCGATTTTCATATTTGATGCACCAATCACCATATTATATGATGAAATGGGGACGGTTACTTCCCAATTCCATGTCAGCCTTTCCCCTTTCGGGCCGATGGCATCTTTCCTTGTTTTTCTTGGTGGATGAATCTGATATCCATTAGCGATAACTTTCCATTCTTTTGGAGCGTGAATTGTATAATTTACTGTGGATTTATCTTCAGGATGGTCAATGGATGGGAGCCAAAAACGTGTGCGGTTTGGCCAGTTATCCACAAAAACTGAGGGATTTCCATGGATATTGTCCCCTATAATTAGACCGTCATATGGGGTACCGCTATATGAAATAGAAACGGATACTGTATCACCCTTTTTGGCAGTTGAGAGTGGAATCTTGATCACGCCATTTTTATAATCAAAAGGATTAGAATTACCCTTAACCAAAACACTATTCACATTCATACCTGTAAAATCTAATGGCAGAATTGGTGCATCCGTTTCAACTGCCACTTTGATAGTCACCCGTCCTCCAACCCAATCTGCTACCTTTCCCACACCGATTTCTACATCGTAATGAACTGCATCGACCCCTGGAGCATAAATGCCCTCATGAGGGGCCACACCGGCCTGGATAGGCGCAGGATCCTGGGCAAATATCCACTGCATGGACAGGGTTGTTAAAGTGAGAATTATCGTAATAAAGGGTGTTCTTTTCACACCAGAATTTAATCCAGCCCCCTCCTTAAGAACACCTACTAAGAAAGGGATTTTGATGTCATGACTTAGATGGTTGAGTTATCTTTATATCAAATATGGCCAAAAAACCCCATTGAAGTGGGGTTCTAATTGATTGTTTTTACTTGAAAAACTCTAACTTATAGAGTTTTTCTGTAACTTGTATAGTTAGAAAAAAGAAATGATTTATAGACGGTAACTTATACTTC
>DKLW01000024.1:0-15573 GCA_002455835.1 Fidelibacterota bacterium UBA6630
TTGTTTATAAATATCTCCTAACAGCTCACCAGAAATATCTACAATTCTTAATCCAGCTTGGTAATTCCCTGCAAGTAAAATATCTCCATATATCCAAAGGTTATGAGAACCAGCTTCTGGCACTTCGTATATTGCATCTTCTTTTGGGTTGTCAGGATCTGTAAAATTCAGAAAATGATACCCTCCCCTTGGGTTAGAAGGCTTCCCCTGGGAGGCTAAAACACCCCATGGAAAATTTTCATCACCGGCAATAATATAAAAATTACCAGTTGATTCACTTAAGAATGGAAAAGCAGCATGATTCCGGCCAGTTGGATCTCCCATTTCTGCCAATTTTACTGGATTAGCAGGACTCCCATTTCCTGCTCTTGCCAACAAAGGATTGAATTGCGATTTTGAACGATCTGATTCCTGAAATTTTTTGGCACCAATATCTACTGCAACCACACCATCATTCCAGTTGGAAGAATAAGCGATACCGTCCTCAATCCAGACGTCATGAATACTATGTGCTGGGGTATCCAATTCAAATACTCCTACACGAAAAGGATTCGATGGATCATCAATATTGATTATGTCATATTTCCGTCCATTATTTACAGCATAAACATGATTCTCATAAATGAAAACATTATGAACGCCGCCAGTCATATCATCGTTGAATTCTGCTGTAATCTGTACATTATAAGGATCGCTCACATCCAAAATAACAAATCCATTTTTACGATTGGAAGCGCCTTCTCGGGTTATAACACCTACGCGACCATCTTCTGAAATCTTTACATCATTTACGGTTCGAGCATCTACTGTCACTGTATCTATAATGATCATACTATCAGGATTGGTAACATCCCAAAAGTATGCCTCCCCATTGGAACCCCAAGTCCCGGTTACAGCAAAATCCTTACCTTGGTGTTTATCGATACCAGGCCATACCCAAAGATCTCCGGTGAGCACATCTGATATTAAACCATGTCCAACTAATTTTACTTTTTTCTTTACATTTCTGGGCACTACTTTGATTGTTTGTTGGGCTGAATAGCCACCACTAGATGCTATAACGTTATACATTCCTGCAGTTTCAGCTACAAAGCGGCCGTCATCTGTTACTAGACCTGAAGCAGGTAAACCAAAGTCACCATAATCTGCCTGACCAACATAGGTATATGTTATTGGGGCATCTTCAATAGATCGACCACTTCGATTTAATGCTTTTGCATTAAGATGCAATACATCACCCGTTCGAATTTCTTCTGCTTCTATTGAAAGAATAACCGATCGTACTGGATTATTTACCACACGAAGATTAAAGGATTCTGTAATTCCATCTACTGTAGCGGAAATAGTTGTTTTCCCCTTTTTAAAAGTTTCAAGATTGCCAAAAATATCAAAATCAGCAACATTTGGATTGCTGGAATTAAGGCTTACATCCTTTTCTGAACGAATTAATCCTGCTTCATCAACTACTTCTACTAATATCGGGGTAGATGTAACTGTATATAACCTAGAAGGAGTCTGATTAAATGTAATCCTATCAATTGGTGGGTAGGGTACATTTACAATAAGATTATCAAATATCCGGTTATCTCTTTTTACCGTAATGGTTCGCATACTTAATGACAAACGACCGGGCTTATGAGCTTTTAAAGTTACTTCTGCTATTCCTGTTGAATCACTGATTCTAGGATTAACAGATAGAGATTTGCGTTGCCCATAAACATAAAAAGGATTTTGAGCTAGCTTCCCAGATTCATCTAACAATCGAATGGTGATTGATTTAGTCTCACCTACATGGAGTTCTAGCGAGTCCATTTCAAATTCAAAATGAAATTTGTCTTGTTGGCTCTCTTGGCCAAATACCATTGCAAGTAGTAAAATAAGTGCGATAAGCTGGCGCATTGCATTCATAAGTAATTACTCCTCTAATTTATGCTTTGTAAAAATGTCGGTGAATATACATCAGTTTAAAATTGATTTTAAAAATTATATAAAAAATCATGGATTGCTGTAATTCCAATTATCGTACGTTTTAAGGTAGGGTTTGATTCTTTATTTGAAAATTACTTCATAAACCGATCGATTTCGCTCTTCATCATTTTACCAATCTCATGGTTTGGGTTAAGAATGAGTCCTCGATTTAAAATAGTTGCCGCTTCTTCCAGTTGTTGTTGCCTTATTTTAACACCCGCAAGATAGATATAGCTCTCCGTCAATGCAGGGTCCAACTCTACTGCTTTGGCCAAATGATTGACTACCAATATATCTTTTTTTATTATCAATCTAAAATGCCCACCCCAGGCTTATACCACCATTTGCAATACCGCCTGAATCAGCAATTAAATAATAGCCATTCAATCTAAAAAATAAACCACCAGTATCTTTTTGATACCGATAACCAAGACCACTATAAAAAGTGGTGACCCCAGCACCAAGTTCATGAAGTTCTAAACCTAGCACATCAATTGAAGAAGAAAATTTCAAAATATTTGCCCCGCCACTAAATTCAAACTTATGGTTATTGCCAAAAACAAAATTGCCTCCAATTGGAATTGCGGTAACATTAATTCTTTCTTTTAGCCCAATTTCATCTGTACTTGTTGTTGCGTAGCCTCCAAACCCTACTCTCACTGAAATTTTTTCGCCTAACATTCTTTCATAGTTCAAACTGCCGAATATCCCAGGCCCGAGCGCTTCAAAATAAAAGACGTTTTGGCCAAATCCTTTAGTTAAAACCAAGGCACAAATTAACAAAATACTTTTTTTATTTAGCATATATGCACTTTATGGTTATTTATGGGAAATATTTTATTCTTAAGGTATTAGTTTTATTAAAGATACTATTTGTAATCAACAATTAAAACCAGAGTATTATTTCTTGATTGATAATTATTCACAAATTTAACCCCAACAGAATTAAAGATTATTATATTCAATAACATTCGCTTTAATTGTTTCATTACTTGATGTAGTTTTAACAATGTTTGATGCTTAGACAAATGAAATGTCCCAAATTTAAAAAAGGAAATAATACTAATAAATGTTAAGTACTCGTAGAGATTTTTTACAATCTTTAACATCATTAATTGGTAGTTCAGTACTATTGAGTGATAATGTTTTTGCTGATCTTTTAAATAAAGATAAAATAATTGACCCAAAAATTCTGGCAGAAAAATATCTATTAAAAAGGGGGAGCATTTATTTAAATCATGCTTCCATAGGTACAGTTCCTAAATTAATTCATGAAGCGCATGTAAAATATTTAGAAATTTGTGAATCAAATCCTTCACTGTATGTTTGGGGGAAAATATGGAAAGATGTGACAGAAGAAACAAGACGATTAGCATCTGAATTAATACACTGTAATATAGATGATCTTGCAATAACACATAATACGACAGAAGGCTTCAATATATTAGCCCACGGAATCCAACTTGCTCCTGATGAGGAGGTTTTATTTAGTTCCCTAAATCATTCTGGAGCGTCAATGTCTTGGGTGGGTTTATCAAAAATAAAAAACTTTAAAGTGCGTTCATTTGAATTTCCAACAAATAAAATATCCGCAATCGATAAAGAAAAAATAATCGATATTTATATTTCTCAGATTCGCCCAAACACTCGGGTTTTAATTTTTCCACATATTGATAATATAATTGGCCTTCGCCATCCAATGAAAGAACTTGCAACAGAAGCAAAACGAAAAGGTGTGAAATATGTTTTTGTTGATGGTGCTCAATCTGTTGGAATGATACCAGTTAAAATATCTCCTTCAAAAATTGATGCATATTCAATGAGCCCTCATAAATGGCTCCAGGCTCCTAAAGGAACAGGTATGTTTTATGTAAATAAAAACCTGAGGAAGGAATTACCAAGAATGTGGTATAAAATGCCCGAACACCGTCATGATGGATCAGCAAGAAAATATGAAGATTATTCTACTCGGGCTTGGCCAGCAGTTATAGCACTTGGTGATGCAATAAGATATCAAAATGCCATAGGTGAAAAAATAAAAAATAACTATTTCAAATCAATGTGGACTGAAACAAAAACAATTGTGAATAACAGTGAAGATTTAATTTGGCATTCACCAAGTAAATGGGAAGTTTCTTCAGCAATTATGTCAATTGAAATAAAAAATAAAGATGCCAATAAATTATCTAAGTTTTTAGATACCAATCATGGTATTTATGTAAGGCCTTTTCAAAAACCTGTAAATGCACTTAGAATATCCCCAAATATATTTAATTCTATTGATGAAATAAATAATCTATTATCAATAGTTACTAAAAAAACTTAGGAATTAATTCGCATTTATTTTGCGCTTCAAATAAAAAAGTGAACTATGAAAACTAAAAAAAGTGATTGGAGTAGACGTGAAATTTTGAGTTTGGGAGGTAAAGCCAGTATATTTTTTATGTATAGACCACTATTATCTTCTTCAACTAATTATTTGTATGATGTTGATCATATAATATGGGCTGTGTCAGACCTCGATGAAGGAATTGCTTATCTCCAAAAGAAGACGAGTATCAGATCCATTATTGGTGGTGTTCATCCAGGAAGAGGAACTCGCAATGCTTTAATTTCGCTTGGAAAACATTCCTATCTTGAGATTATATCAATTGATCCTAGACAACCAAATATAAAAAGTCGATTTACGGAAATCATTAAAAATCTCACGGAACCTCAGGTCATAGGATGGGCTGCTAAAACTCTAGATATAGCAGCTGTAGAAAAAAGTATTCGAGCAGCAAATATTGAAATGACAGGTCCAGAACTAGGTTCTCGCAAGAAGCCAGATGGTAGAATGCTAAGTTGGAAGACTATAAACGTAATGGGTCATGATAGTATAATTGTTCCATTTATAATTGAGTGGGATAAGAAGTCTACGCATCCTTCGCAGGATTCTCCCAAAGGTGCTTCACTGTTAACACTACAGTTAGGGCACCCCGCTCCTAAAAAAGTCAATCGTTTTTTTAATGCTATGGGATTATCCATACGTGCGGTAAAGGAAAGAAAACCAAAAATCACAGCCATTATTGACTCTCCAAGAGGTCAAGTTGTTCTTTCTTGAAGAAGAACGGAAATAAACTCAAAATATCAATATCTTAAATTAAACACGAAATTGCTTCTAATGGATACTATACGAACATAAGGATTTAAATCTGACTGTTTGAAGAATTAATATCATAAAAAGAAAGGAAAAAATATGAAAAAAACATATAACCCTATCCAATTATTTTTCTTTGTTTTATTTTTTTTGGGATCTTGCACATCTGCACAGCAGGAGATGGGACGGCTAAATGTTAATCGTTATCTCAGTTGGGAAGATGTACAAAACCCCCAACTTTCTAATGACGGAAAGAAGATTGTTTATACACGAAGGTGGGTAGATGCTATAAATGACAATTGGGAAAGCTCTCTCTGGATAATGAATGTTGACGGTAAAAAGAATCGGTTTTTAGTTCATGGATCATCTCCTAAGTGGTCACCTGATGGTACGAGAATTGCCTTTTTTGCTCCAGGTAAACAAGGTGGAGCTCAGATATTTGTCCGTTGGATGGATGCAGAGGGGGCAATAAGCCAAGTTAGTCGCGTGACTGATTCACCCTCAAATATTACATGGTCACCTGATGGAAATTCAATTGCCTTCCAGATGGTCGTACCTCCCGAAGATGAGGGTCTTTGGAATATCAAAATGCCACCTAAGCACGATAAAGCAGATTGGACAGCAAAGCCTACTATAATTGAACGACTGAACTATCGTCGTGATCGAGTAGGGTATCGACCAAAAGGATATCGTCACATATTCGTAATTCCCGCCGATGGTGGTACGCCGCACCGCCTGACTTATGGTAATTGGCATCACGATGCATTTAAATGGATGCCAGATGGAAAAACCATAGTTTTTGAGTCTCTTCGTATTGAAGATGCGGAATACAAGTGGCGAGAGTCTGAAATCTATTCAGTGGATGTTGAGTCTGGAGAAATTCGTCAGCTTTCAAATAGAAAAGGGCCTGACCGTGGTCCAGTACCATCCCCAGATGGAAAATTTATTGCCTACACTGGTCACGATTGGAGTGATGACACCTATATTGAAGAAGGAATCTATTTTATGAAATCAGATGGTTCCAAGCCAGAACAGATTGCGCAAGAAATGGGTCGTAGACCTGGAAATCTGACTTGGGCAGAGGATGGTAGCGGCATCTACTATACCGCGTCTATAAATGGTACTTCAAATCTATACTTTGCACCACTATCTGGAAAATCACGACCTGTCACAAAGGGAAATCATATGCTTCGTATCACAGATATTGGCAAACGCGGTTTGGCGGTGGGTACACTTAGTAGTTACAAAGTACCAAAAAACTTAGTCTCTTTCACAATAAGGAATCCATTACAAATAGAAACAATTTATGTTTCGAACAAAACACATTTATCGGAAGTCAAACTAGGAGAGGTGGAAGAAATTTGGTATAAATCGGTAGATAATTTCAATATCCAAGGATGGATCGTGAAACCTCCAGATTTTACTCCATCAAAAAAATATCCTTTGATTTTGAGAATTCATGGTGGACCTCATGCTATGTATAATGTTGGATTTGATTTTAAAAATCAGAATCATGCCGCAAATGGCTATGTGGTTCTTTATACAAATCCTCGGGGAAGCTCCGGCTATGGAAGCGCTTTTGGTAATGCCATAAAAAATGCATATCCAGATAAGGATTTTAATGACCTAATGAAAGGTGTGGATGAAATCATTTCTCGAGGATACATTGATGAGAGAAATCTCTTTGTTTATGGTGGTAGTGGTGGTGGAGTTTTGACAGCTTGGATAGTTGGGCACACAGATAGGTTTACCGCTGCTGTTTCTAAAGCACCTGTCGTTAACTGGATGAGTTTTGTCGGAACTACGGATGGTTCATCTTGGTACTACAATTTTGAAGATTTGCCTTGGGATGATCCGAGTGAGCATTTGCGACGTTCACCTCTGATGTACGTAGGCAACGTCACTACTCCAACTATGCTAATGACGGGAGAGAAGGATCTTCGAACACCAATGGGGCAAACCGAAGAGTTTTATCAAGCTTTAAAATTTCGTAAAGTGCCTACTGCCATGATTCGGCTCACAGATGGTTGGCATAGTAGAAGTTTGCCCCCAACCAATTTTATACGTGTGCAGCTTTATCTTAGGAATTGGTTCGAGCGCTTCTCTGTTGAATGAAATACCTCTGATTTATATAAAGGAGAATGAAATTGGAGGGCATTAGGATATGATAGTATCAATCATAAATCAATCCGGATGACATGTGGCACAAGCGTTTGAGCCGACAAATTGATTAGGTTGACCAAATAAACATGACTACCCTAAGGCAAGGATGCTTATACACCATCGAACACAGTTCATTATAATTTAATTGTTTGACCAGTCCGGCGGATCACATTCACAAAATGTGCGAATCTGATTTACATAGTTTACAATTTCTTCTCGACTGAGTTTTTCGCCCCACCCGGGCATAAAATGACTTTTATTCATAATCCGCCCTCCAACATAAATGGTGTCAAATAATGTATCATCTGCCCGTTCACCCATCAATTTTTTATCGGTTAAATCACCGGGCTTTGTGGGTAAAAATTTCGCATTGAACCCATTGCCACTTCCATTGAATCCGTGACATGCTACACAGTTTTCAATATATTTATTATTCATTGAATAAGGTCGATTTTCTAAAAGATTTAGATATTGAATATTTCCATCGGATGTCCGTTGTGCTAAATAAGACTGTAAAAGGGGTAATATTGTTGGGTCCATTTTTGTTTTTGGCATAATACTTTCCGGCATTACCATATGGGGCATTTCGATTGCCATTTTAATAAACCCCTCTGTTAAACGTTTCCCCACATTACTTAAGCTTGGGCCAATCTTTCCTCCTTGCCCATTTAATTCATGACAGCCAAGGCAGGGGAGAAAATCGTTTAGCAGCCGCTCAACCTTGTTGGATTGAAAATCAGATATGTCCGGCAGTTTTGTCTTTGACACTGCACCCCCCATCCAATTGGACAATATTTCAATTTCGGCATCTGTTAAATGATAATTGGGCATCCGGCTCCCCGTCCCGGGGAAAAACCCGTTGGGTCTAATGGGTGGAGTTTCTTTTAAATATTGAGTAAGCCAGATAGAGGGTGTCTTCATCCGTTGATAGGTAAGGTTGGGAGCATTGTGTGTATCAAACCAATTATCTGCTCCACTCATGCTGTGACAGGCCTGACAATTTTGGGATAGAAATATGTCTTGACCTATAGCCGCTGATGCGCCGGGGTTTTCTTTTTTTACCTGTTTAAGATTACTAGAAAGGGATTCATTTTTCGATTCTGCAATACCTTTTAAATAACCGATCATGGTGTTGATAGTTTTTTTGTTTGCTTTATTGTTTTCGGTAAAAAAGCTGGGCATAGGTGATTCTCGGGGGACGTATGCAGATGGTTTCAGAATTAAATCATAGATCCATTCTGGCTGAAGGCGAACCGCCGCATCGGTGAGATCAGTAGATTTTTCCTGACCCAATTCATTTAATGTATGGCAGACAGTACATTGGAATTCATTATGGATCAGTGCAAGTCCTTCTGCATTTTTCTTTGCTTTTACTTTCGAAAGTGTGCGGTTCTTTGGCAGAGCCTGTCGGGTCATCAGGTATTGGGTCAAGGCCAATGCTTCTCCATCAGAAAAATCAAAATCCGGCATCCGGGAGTTACCAATATGCTGACGTACTTTTTGGGGCGATTTAAGATAATCAAATAGGAATGCTTCATTATACCTTACACCAGCATAGCTCAGATCAGGGGCTCTGTTATTGATTATTTCAGATTGATCTACACCACTGTGGCAATTGCCGCAGCCCAGTTCGTTGACTAAATCATTTTGCGGTAAATTATTTTGACCCCATGCAAATGATGCAACCAAAATGGTGATGGTTCTAATTATATATCTACCAGCCAAATTGTAGATCCAGTGCGGGGAACAAATGCGCCTGAGCCCCAAACGGATATTCTCCTGCAATAAGTTTATAGCCAAAATGAATTTGGAATTTTGGGCTTTTCGTCCAAACCATTAACCCTTTATGCTCAAAGGCATATCGCCCTCTGCCGCCCGGCATAATTATCATATCGTAATCCATGGAATACGACCAGGACGGACGGAATGAACTTGCATATTCACCGCCAATCGTAAACACAGTTCCATTATAATAAACGGATAGACGAGGATAAATAATGGGTAAATCAATGGTGGCATCATTTGATAGCTTGTCACCCCCAAGGCTAAATCCAAAGCCACCTCTTAATGTGAGAGTGCTATTGTCAGTGATGGGTCTTGTGCCCATCCATTCACCATGGAATGACACCATTTGAGGAATCGTAAATTGGGGCGAAATCAAAGCGAACATGTCCGGCTCACCCAATTCCATACCCAAAGGGCTCTGGAGCCATTTCATCCCCATGGTAGGATATTCCACACGAACAGTTCGCGCTCTTTCCCAATTGCCAAACATGATTTGTTCCTGCTTAAATCCGATACTTGGCATAAGTACAAATTTATTAATAATCACCTCGGACCCATTGTTCAACCCCATCCGAAATGGAGAAAACAAACCGACTTCTTTTCGCCCTACATCCACACTGGCGGCTGTACTGCTGCTCCATTGTCCGGATAGTATTGATAAAAGAATAATGGGGAAGATTCGCTTCATTTCACCGCCCATAATGCAGTGACGGGTATGTGATCTGAGAATGCTGCGGCTTCTTGATGGGTGGTACCATTACTCCAACTGGTGTTGGTCCAAAGATAATCCAGCTTCCGATCTAATTTTAAATTGTCATCAGGGCTATGGGTAAAATGTGTTGTTTCCTGATTGCCATATTCTGACAATGAAATGGCTGGCGTATAGGTTTGATAGAGCGGACTTAACCAGGTAATCTCCGATGCAAAATATGCTCCCTCTTTATGGTTGTGATCTCCGCCCGTATGATAAGATTCCCCACTGCATTGATCTTCAATACAATAATCCAATTTAGCTGCGTTTGGGGGCAGTGCATTTAAGTCGCCACCGGCCACAAAATTATGTCCTTCCACCACAATACCATCTAGAATATTTTTAAATCCGTTTATATGTTTTTGTTTGGTATCGTCAGTGGCGAATGCGGTGAGATGTGTATTTACAGCATAGAAAGAATTCCCAGGCATGGCCACTTTTGCCTTTAATACATTTCGCCGGAGATAGAAATATTGGGTGAGGCCATCTTGGTCATTTCTTAAGGGAAGCTGATGTCGTTCTGCTTCTTTCAACTCCCATTTCGATAAAGTCAGATTTCCCGTATTGACTCGACCTAAACCATCGGCCAATATGACCTGAGCTTCCCACATGGATCCATAAGCGCCATAGTTCATATCTGTATTATCCAGCAGCCATTGGGCCTGATCGATGTATGCTGTTTTTTTGGATTGAATATCTACTTCTTGCAAAAGAATAATGTCCGGATCTTCTGCGTTGATTTTAGCGGCCAAGCCTTTCAAGCCTTTCATTACCTCGGTTTTACTCAAAATGGATCTGTTACCGCATCCATCTCCAAAAAAATCCAACCTAGCCACACCAAATCGAATATTCCATGTCATGACTTTGATAGTTTTTTTGCCATCCACATTTTTGATGGTGCCGGCCCGATACATGACTGCATCTTCTACATCGGCAAATTGATTCACTAAAGGGTCGCAGGATGAAAACAGCATCACGACCAAAACACAATATATATATTTTAAGGAGTATTGCATGGACATTTCTCCCAAGATGGATTTCAATTTAGCACCGCTCAATTCCGGTGGCAAATAAAACTACCTTGTCATTCGCGTTGATCCAGCCTGCTGCTTTCAGGGATAAATATGCGGACCATACTGCACCCACTTCAGCACTGGCATTCATCTGCGCTTTTCCATTGATCTCATGGGTAAGCTCATTCAATTCCTGTTCCGGGGCAGAGACGGCAATCCCATTACTTTGAGCCAATATATCTAATATCCAATGGCCGCCCAATGGTCCCGGCACATTAAGCCCCAGTGCAATGGTGTCACTGTTGTCCCAAAATACCGTATTTTTTTCTATGGCTTGAAATGCGCTCACTACCGGGGCGCACCCATCAGATTGTGCAGCTACCATCCGCGGCATTTTGCTATCAATCCACCCCATACCCGTCATTTCGTGGAAGGCTTTCCACATGCCGATTAACCCTGTGCCCCCGCCAGTGGGATAAATGATTACTTCCGGAAGTGTCCAATTCATCTGCTCCGCAATTTCATAGCCCAAAGTTTTTTTACCTTCCACGCGAAAAGGTTCTTTTAAAGTAGATATATCGAACCAATTATCTTCTTTTTGATCCATCATAACTTTGGCTGCGTCAGATATCGTTTTGCCGCTTAATACCAAGTTTGCACCATATTGATCTGTGGCTTTTTTAAAGGGGTCAGGAATAGTTTCTGGAAGATATACATGACAATCAATCCCGGCTTCCTTGCAATAAGCCGCAGCAGATACGCCCGCATTCCCTGCCGAAGGCAGGCATATAGATGACACATTTTGGGCTTTTGCCATGGTCACAGCTAACCCCATTCCTCTATCCTTAAATGATCCTGTAGGATTCACTGTCTCATCTTTTACCCACAGATTATTTTCAATTTGGATGAGGGGAGTATATCCCTCATCCAGTGTAACTATTTCATCTATGTCCGGCAGTACCGAATGATAGCGCCAGAGAGATTGTTTATTATTATCTACATCAATTAATCTTTTTTCCCCTTCCCAATCATAATGAATCTCTCGTGGTTTTCCACAGTTACAGAGCCATATTGGTTGCGGAGGTGTCCTATCAATTTGTTTACAAGATGAACAAATAGTATACATAGTTTAAATTGCCCAGATAATCATTATTGTTTCATAATTCGATTTAAGATGGCTTGATTATCAGGAAGTAAGCCTGATTTTACTAATCGAGGTGTTAATGTCTTGAGATTTGGATTTATAGTAAATACCTCGTTAAAAATGGGAAGAGCGTCATCCACTCTCCCTGATGTTGTCAGAGATACAGCCTTCCAATAAGGTAATTCCGGATTTTCTGGATAATATTTTGATGCCATATCATATTCCTTTAAAGCCTTATCAATTTCATTAGTTTCCATATAATGGTCACCCATATTGGCATGTTGATATGCCCGGTGAACTCTGATAAGTCTTTTTAATTCATCTAAAGGATTGGGATGATCTTCAATTCGAAGACTGAGCTTTGTGTCTTTCCAATCTATGCCCGTTGGCTCTCCTGATACAATTACCATTGCAGCAGATTGTTTTCCTCTTATATCACCACCTTCTTTTTCGGCTGCTTCTAATGCAGCCATCATGCGATCTGCTAAATCACCTTCTGTATTTTGGAATGTTTCCGCCATGGCTTTTGGCACGGTAGATTTATCCATAAGATTAGCCTGAACAGAGAAATACTTACCTGTAATATGGCCTGCATATTGAATGCATCTATTGCCAGTATGGGCTGCAACATTCCCCTCTATATCTACCATTGCCACTTGACGAACAGCTTCACCTTCATCTTGTTTTACTAAGGCTTCTAATGCTTCTTTTGATGACATTCCTTTTTCCATCAACGCCAATCCTTCCGGGCCATAATCCACTTTCACAAAAGATTGTGTAGCAACAGCACCAACACCAGCCTTTACCCATGGGACCAAAACTCCCACAGAAAACCAGTTACTTTGAACAGCCACTCCCAATTCATTCGTATTTTCATCATATGCTACAATAGAATATGTTGATATTGGTCGCTGAGAAGAGATATTTTGCCCAAATATGGTTGAGAAGATGAATACAATTATAATATGATATTTGTTGATTTTCATTTGACCCTCTGCATTTCTTAGTGCAAACTTACCTTTCACTTTTCCTAAAAAAAAATAATACGTAAGGTGTAGAATGAAAATTTTTCAAAATAAATATTTACTAACTGCAATTCTTTGTATTTCCTTTCCCCAAGGAGGCGTAGATCTAAATGATGCTATACTATCCATGCGAGAACGGGCTGCAGTTCGGGATGCCTTGCTTAAAGATCGATTTGAAACTGTTCTGCCGGAAATCATGCGGCGAAATGATATGGATATGTG
This sequence comes from Fidelibacterota bacterium UBA6630, assembly GCA_002455835.1. Taxonomy (GTDB): domain Bacteria; phylum Fidelibacterota; class Marinisomatia; order Marinisomatales; family TCS55; genus TCS55. The sequence continues at coordinate 13,211 of DKLW01000024.1, forward strand.
GCTCATCATCGCCCGTGAATACAATGAAGACCCGGTGATTCGTACCATGCTCCCTGCTACTTGGCTCAATGCTCGGCGGAGAACTGTCCTTGTTGTATTCGATCCGGGACAAAATAAGCCTTTGGAAACCTTCGCGGTGGCACGATATGATGTAGGTGAAGTGTTTAAAAAGGCCTGGGATCCTGAAAAACAGCCGCATCAATACAAAGCATTGGCTGGTTTAATCAAAGATAAAGATCCAAAAAAGATCGGTATAAATATGAGCGAATTTTTTGCGCAAGCTGACGGATTGACCGCCACAGAGTACGATCTGTTTAAAAAAGCACTACCCAGAAAATATCAGAAACGGATTGTTAGCGCTGAGCAAGTGGCTATTGGCTGGCTCGAAACCCGCAGTAAAAAGGAAATGGACGTCTATCCAAAGATTTGCCGGATTGCCCATGACATTATTAAAGAAGGCTTTTCTGCAAAGGTCATTACGCCGGGCGTAACCACGACTGACGATATTGTATGGTGGTATCGGGAAAGGATTCGTGACCTGAATCTCGTTACTTGGTTTCACCCCTCTGTGGATATTCAAAGAAATGACCAACAGAATTTTAATTTTTTGGAAGCTTTTTCAAAATCCAAACCGGATAATGTGGTCCGCCCGGGCGATTTGCTTCACGTGGATTTTGGAATAACTTATCTCAGTTTAAATACGGACACGCAACAGCACGCATACGTACTTATGCCGGGGGAAGATACGGTTCCTAACGAATTGGCAAAAGCGCTAGCCACTGGTAACCGCCTGCAGGATATATTGACTGATCAATTTGAAACAGGGAAAACTGGAAATGAAATGCTTCACACTGCCCTAACCCAAGCAAAGGAAGAAGGCATTAAACCTCAGATTTACACCCATCCTATTGGATATTATGGTCATGGATCTGGGCCCACTATTGGTATGTGGGATAAACAAGAAGGTGTGCCGGTGAATGGGGATTACCCGCTCTATCCCAATACGGCCTATTCTATTGAACTCAATGCTAAGGTGTTTATTACTTCATGGAATAAGGAAGTGGCCATTATGCTAGAAGAAGATGCATTTTTTGATGGAAAATCCTGTCAATATATTGACCCGAGACAAACTGAAATGATCATTATTGATTGGGAAACGAGATTATAATTTTTCAAAAACACCTGTTTCTTTATTCTTCCTCACTTTATCATAATCAAAACATCGGCCATTCATAGCTAGATAAACACCATGGGGCAAACTTTGGACAAACCCCAAGGCGCTCCCTAAATTAAAAAGGCCATCGGAACTGCCAAATTTATATGGAATCATGGCGCCGGTGAGTACAATAGTTTTTTCCAGTTTTTCCTCTGCCAAAACCTTTCCTGTTTTGGTCATAGTATCTGTGCCATGAGTAATAATGATTTGATCTTCATCGGCTTTCCGGCAATTTTCAACAATAAGTTGGCGGTACTCGGCGGACATGTCAAGGCTATCAATCATCATAAGGGTGCGAATATTTACATCAAGTTTGGATCGGCCCAGCTCCAGCATTTCCCGCATGTGAGTATCTTTAAAAAACAGTTTTCCAGTAATTTCATCGTATTCTTTGTCAAAGGTGCCCCCGGTAATAAAGATTTTGACTGCCATAATCTACAATAATTTCAATACATTTTCTGGAGGGCGACCCAGTACGGCCTGATCCCCTTTCACTACAATGGGGCGCTCCATAATTTTAGGATAGGTAGCCATAGCCTTCGCCATGGCATCATCATCATCTACAAGATCCCCAATGTTGTTTCCTTTAAAATCCGCTTCTCCTTTGCGGATGAACTCCGCCGGACACTTACCCAATTGTTTGGAGAGAGTACGAAAGTCCGCTTCTGAAGGTACATCCTTCAAATATTCGATAATAGTAGGTTCAATACCGTTGTCACGCAACAGTTGTAGGGTTTGTCTACTCTTGCCTCACCGTGGGTTATGATAGATGGTAAATCCACTCATTTGTCCTCAATCCTTTCTCGGTAATGGTAAAATTGTTGGATGAAGTTAAGGGATGAATACCTGTATTGGCAAAGTGTCAAATTGGCTCATCAATATGGCAGAAAAGGTTATTTGGACGGAAGTAATTTGGACGGAAGTCCCCCGTACCTTGGAGGTGCTATACCAAGGAGAGTGAGTGAGCATTCTACATATTGCCTCTTAAAATTTTTTGTGTAATTTCTTTCATGAAACAACTATGGCTCAAATAGCAGGAACAAAAGTCATTATTTATCTGTATTATATATAATAAGTAAATTATGAAAGCCTTAAAGTTTTGAAAGGAGATAAAAAATGATTGCAACGATAATAAATGCACTATTTA
>DKLW01000013.1:0-2552 GCA_002455835.1 Fidelibacterota bacterium UBA6630
ACAGATGTGACATTGCATTATCTTATAAGCGGGAATACGGCCACTTTTAATCAGGCCACATCTTCAAATGGGGATGGGACCTATTCTGCCACAATCAATAGTGCAAATATTGGTATCAACGGTTTGGCTTATTACCACACCGCCACAGACGAATATAATAATCTACGGATAGGTGATACATTGTCTGTTAAAGTCCAATATGGTAAAAATGTGCTCACTTCATCAGCTTCGGGGAGTGCTTATCCCAACGGCATTCCCAAATCAAAATGGCGATTGATTTCTATTCCAACCCATTTGGATTTATCTACCGTCAATGAGACACTGGGAGATGAATTGGATCAGGAGGCCGGTGAACATACGTGGCGGCTCTTTGAAGATCAGGGGAATGCCAATTGGATCGAGGCACAGGATATTAAAATTGGAAAAGGATATTGGCTGCAGCAGCGCATCAAAGATGATTTGAGTTTCAGCGTGGGATCAGGCAAATCAGTTGACCTCAGAAATCATACCATTCGCATTCCTGCGGGTTGGAGTCTGATTGGAAATCCTTATCCATTTGGTGTTTCAATTAATACGGACAAGACAAAGCTTTACGGCCCCCTTACCTATGGTAAATCTGGCCTAGAAGGTTGGGATGGGGAGGCTACAACATTAATTCCTTGGGAGGGGTATGCGGTCTATAATCGCACAAGCGATTCTCTCAGTATTGAATTGAATGCACTGCCATCAGTAACCAGCAGTAAAACTGAGGATGAATTAAATGGATGGCAAATTGTCTTAAAAGTTGATAATGGGGAATATGGCGATCTGTTTAATGTGATCGGCCAGCGATCTAGTGCATCAGAACAATTGGATCTCTGGGATAACCCTGAACCACCCAAATTAGAAAAATATATTGCATTAGAAATGAATCGTCCATTGTGGGGAATTGATGTACCATTTACTACAGATATTCGTCCTATAGATGAGGGCAATGATTCTTGGGAAATGACCATCAATACGAAAGGTGTTAACGGTCCGATTTCTCTTGATGCAGAATTAATCGGGAATTTAAATCCAGGAATCACTGTATCATTATTTAATCCCATTGAACGGCGATCATATCCATTATTTGGGGACAGTAAAATCCAATTCAAACGAATTCGCGATGAATTTGATTATCCATTCACTGTATTGGTGGGTACATCCGAATATATAAAAGGAAAAACTGCCGATCTGATTGCTCAATTGCCGGAATCATTTTCTTTGGGACAAAATTATCCAAACCCATTTAATCCCATTACCCGAATTCCGTTTACAGTACCGGTTCCATCACATATTCAGTTGTCAATCTATAACCTAATGGGACAGGAGGTAGCTTCTTTGGCCAATCGATGGTACGATATGGGTCAATTTCATATCACATGGGATGGACGGGATAATCAAGGAAATCCACTCAGTTCAGGCATGTATTTCTATAGTCTAGAATCGACAGATTTCAGAAAAGCAAAAAAACTAATTTTACTCAAGTAATTCTTTAATTAGCACTCTTACATAAAGACTGCTAAAATAAGTTGAATTTTCTTCTATTTATCTTATAAATTCGGTGCTACATATTCGCAGAAAATGTATGATTACAAAAATTTTAACAATAACCTAAAAAACAGGAGAAAGCGAAATGGCTCTAAATGTCAAGCCTTTGGCTGATCGTGTTGTGGTTGAACCGGCTCCGGCTGAAGAAATGTCCTCTGGGGGCATCATTCTGCCTGATACCGCTCAGGAGAAACCACAGCAAGGCACTATTGTTGCTGCAGGTCCGGGAAAAGTTTCCGACGCAGGTACAACAGTTGCAATGGAAGTAAAAAAAGGAGATAAAGTCCTCTATGGTAAGTATAGTGGCACTGAATTCTCTTTTGAAGGAACCGATTATTTGATCATGCGCGAGAGCGATATTCTCGCTGTCCTTTAAGGAGTAAATGAATAATGGCTAAAGAAATCTCATACGATCTCGAAGCACGGAACGCCTTAAAGTCCGGTGTGGACAAACTTGCCAATGCGGTGAAAGTGACACTCGGACCAAAAGGTCGTAACGTCGTGATCGAAAAGAAATTTGGCGCACCAACAATCACCAAAGATGGTGTAACGGTTGCCAAAGAAGTAGAACTCGAAAATAAATTAGAAGATGTGGGTGCACAGATGGTAAAGGAAGTAGCTTCCAAAACATCTGACGTTGCCGGTGACGGTACCACCACAGCCACTGTTTTGGCCCAGGCACTGGTTGCTGAAGGACTAAAAAACGTGACTGCAGGTGCAAACCCAATGTCTATCAAACGCGGAATTGACGCGGCTACTATCGCTGTCGTGGATGCACTGCAAGGTCAATCCAAAGACCTACCCGATTCTGAACAGATTGCAAACGTCGGTAAAATCTCTGCCAACAATGACCAGGAAATCGGTGAAAAAATTGCCGAAGCCATGGAAAAAGTAGGTAAAGACGGCGTCATCACTGTTGAAGAATCCAAAACAGCAGAAACCTTTTTGGAAACTGTTGAAGGTATGCAGTTCGACCGCGG
>DKLW01000013.1:2876-3463 GCA_002455835.1 Fidelibacterota bacterium UBA6630
GACCGCGGCTACCTCTCTCCATATTTTGTCACTAACTCTGACAACATGGAAGCGGAAATGGACGAACCTTACATCCTGATTTATGACAAAAAAATATCCAATATGAAAGATCTTCTTCCTTTATTGGAAAAAGTTGTTCAGACCGGTAAACCTGTCATGCTCATCGCAGAGGATGTAGAAGGTGAAGCGCTTGCAACATTGGTTGTAAATAAACTCCGCGGCACATTTAAAGTATTGGCTGTGAAGGCACCTGGATTTGGTGACCGTCGCAAAGCCATGCTGGAAGATATTGCTGTATTGACCGGTGGAACCGTCATCTCTGAAGATGCCGGTTATAAACTGGAAAATGCAACACTGGACTATCTTGGTACTTGCAAACGAGTGGTATCTGATAAAGATAATTCCACTATCGTTGGCGGTAATGGTGAATCTGATGCAATTAAAGCACGGATCAACGAGATTAAAGTTCAGATTGAAAAAACAACCTCCGATTACGATCGTGAAAAACTGCAAGAACGTCTGGCAAAATTGTCTGGTGGTGTTGCAGTGATCAACGTAGGTGCAGCAACTGAAGTTGAAATGAAAGA
>DKLW01000076.1:0-126 GCA_002455835.1 Fidelibacterota bacterium UBA6630
ACCAATTCCACCACCGCGGCAATTCAATATTTTCTCTCATGAAAGAGCCAGAAAAATTACAATTCATATCCTGTACTTGAAATAAATAATCCTGATTATTTTGACAATGCATTTTGAAGATCAGCC
>DKLW01000076.1:515-8151 GCA_002455835.1 Fidelibacterota bacterium UBA6630
ATTTCTAATTTGCTTTTCACTGGTACTGCCGCATGGGTCATATCATAAGGCACACAGCATAAACTTTCTACACCGCCCAAACTTTCGGCTAATGTAAAAACTTCTAATTTTTCCAAAAATCGATCCCTCGCCTCGGTAGCACCGACATCAATGGAAATCATATTCCCATAAATCACTGACCCATCTGGCGTGCGCTGCTGTTGGGCCAACGCATGCTGGGGATGACTCTTTAATCCGGGGTAAATAACCCGCGGTAAACCTAAAGTGTCTAACCAATTGGCCAATTCAACTGCATTGTCCGAAGATTTTTGGTAACGCAATCCCAATGTTTTTGTGGAACGCAATAAAATCCAATTGTCAAATGGGCTGGGCACTCCCCCTGTGGCTTTCAACAAAAATCGGAACCGTTCATCTAAGTCATCATTGTTGGTGGTTAAGACACCGCCCAATACATCGGAATGTCCTGACAGTGATTTCGTAGAACTTTGCATCACCACATCCGCACCCAATTCCAAGGGCCGTTGGCCATAGGAACTCATAAAAGAATTGTCAACACTGAGAAAAACACCAGCGGCTTTACATACAGAAGCTGTTCCTTCTAAATTACATAATTCCAAAAGGGGGTTTGTAGGCGTTTCTACATGCACCAGCTTCGTGTTCGGTCGAATATGCTTGGCTATATTTTCAGGATCTCTTGTATCGATCCAATCGAAAGTTATTCCTTGCCGCTTCAGCACATTCATAGACATGCGGTATGTCCCCCCGTATGTATTGCGAGAAATAAGAATATGATCACCCGCATCAAATAATTGAAATAATGCAGTGGTGGCCGCCATGCCTGTACTATAGCAAATGGCATGTTTCGCACCATCTAATGTCGCCAGATTTGCTTCAAGTCGTGCGCGGGTTGGGTTGGAAACCCTTGAATAATCATGCCCCCTATTTTTACCTACACCATCCTGTTTAAAGGTGGATGTAAGATGAATGGGTGGTGAAACCGAACCTTCCTCTTTATCCGGTGTATTGCCTATATGGATAGATCGGGTAGAAAACCCCCATTTATTTTTGTATTTACTCATCATACCTGTGCGTACCCCTGATTTAAATATTGCTGTAATTTTTTGTATTTCACTTCTACCTGTTTCCCGCTAGGACTCACCATTTTGATTTTCGCATTTCGGCCAATCTTTTCGTCCACATGAACCGGTTGTTTCGGCGCCCCAGATTGGGCCGCTGCCTGTTCCTGCATGGAGGGTCCTGAGAAGCCCATACCTGTAGTTTCATCATGCTGGATCTGCACATTTCTCGCTTTAGAGACAGGAATTTCTGGCGCCGCTTCCATCCCTTGAATTTGGGTTCGATATAATCGCTGAATGGTGGCCCTGGATGTATCTGCCATCATTTGCTGAAACATTTGAAAGCCTTCCGATTTGTATTCCAGTAAAGGATTCTTTTGACCATATGCCCGAAGGTTAATCCCCTCCCGTAACTGGTCCATGGCATAAAGGTGGTCTTTCCATTTTTCATCGATGGTGCGGAGGACGACAAATTTTTCAAATCCCCGCATCACATCGCCCGGCAATAAAGATTCTCTCGTTTGATATACTTCTTTTGCCTGATCCAAAACAAAGCGTCTAACATCTTCAATGGTAATGTCCTGATTATCACTGGACTCCTGCACTTTGTCTAAACTGGCATCAACCAACATGTGGGAGGATAGGTTTTGACCTAAATTATCCCAATCCCAATTTTGGGGACTGGTGTCTTCCATGCGGGTGAGTTCATCATCTACATAATCATCCACCATATCATCAATGGCATCAGTAATGTCATTATCGTTGAGGGCTTGCTTCCTCAGGTCATAAACCACTTGCCGCTGTTGATTCATCACGTCATCATATTCAAGTAGGTGTTTTCGGATCCCAAAGTTGCGCTGCTCTACTTTTTTCTGCGCGTTCTCGATGGCCCGAGTAACCATCTTTGCTGTGATCACTTCCCCTTCTTCTGCCCCCAGCTTATCCATCACAGTGGCAATCCGCTCACTATTGAAAAGCCGCATAAGATCATCCTCAAGAGATAGGTAGAATACACTGGAACCAGGATCGCCCTGACGTCCGGATCGCCCTCGAAGCTGAAGGTCGATTCGGCGTGATTCATGGCGCTCTGTACCAATAATATGGAGACCGCCCAATTCTTTTATACCTTCGCCCAGCTTAATGTCTGTACCGCGACCCGCCATGTTTGTGGCAATAGTCACTGCACCACGTTGACCTGCTCGGGCCACAATTTCTGCTTCGCTTTGGTGCTGTTTTGCATTCAATACATTATGGGGGATACCTTTGCGCTTCAGCATGCGGGATAGTAATTCAGATGCTTCAACCGAAATCGTCCCTACTAATGAAGGCTGACCACTATGGTGGCATTTGGTGATTTCTTCCACCACTCCATTATATTTTTCTCGGGTGGTTTTGTAAATCAAATCATCCCGATCGTCCCGCACTACTGGTCGGTGAGTTGGGATAACCAATACATCCAAATTATAGATGGACCCAAATTCTTCTGCTTCTGTTTCGGCTGTTCCCGTCATCCCAGCTAGTTTATCATACATCCTGAAATAATTTTGAATCGTGATGGTGGCCAAGGTTTGGGTTTCTCGTTCTACCGTAACATTTTCTTTTGCTTCTAATGCTTGATGAAGGCCATCGCTATATCGGCGGCCGGATAAGATGCGACCTGTAAATTCATCCACAATTTGGACGCGGCCATCCTGGACCACATATTCCACATCCTTTTCGTACAGGGTATAGGCCCTGAGCAACTGTGTCATATTATGAATTTGCCCAGAACGATCTGCATGGACTTGGTGGGCTTTTTCTTTTTCTTGATCTTTCTCTAGTTTTGAAAAGGCATCATTTCCATCAATATCATGAAGCAGTTCACCTAAATCTGGAATCACAAATACATCCGGATTATCCGGTGCCAGGGCATTACGGCCTTTTTCGGTAATATCAATAACATGGGTTTTTTCATCAATGCTGAAATAAAGGTCTTCGTCTACTTCATGAAGTTTTTTATCCCGCATGAATTCAGATTCTACCTGGTGCGCCAATTTCTTAGTGCCTACTTCTTGAAATGTTTTCATCACTTTGGGATGTTTCGGCATACCTCGAAGGGCTTGAAGCAATTTATATCCTGCTTCTTTATCCTTACCTTCATTCATCAAGGATACACCTTCACCCACAATTTTGGCGACCAATTCGTTCTGATTTCTAACCAAATTTTGCACCATTGGACGTAAGTCTTTAAATGATGTATCCACTGGGGCATCCACCGCACCTGAAATAATCAATGGCGTTCGAGCTTCATCAATTAAAACGGAGTCCACCTCATCCACAATGGCATAAGCGTGGTCGCGCTGAACAAGGTCTTCTTTTTGCAGTGACATATTATCCCGCAAATAATCAAAACCGAATTCGTTATTTGTACCATAGGTGATATCACAATTATAATTAGTACGCCGTTGTTCCGGTGTCATGTTGTTTAAAATATAACCTACAGATAAACCGAGTCGTCGGTAAACCTCGCCCATCCATTCTGCATCACGCTGGGCCAAGTAGTCATTGACAGTAATCAAATGGACACCTCTGCCCGTTAGGGCATTGAGATAAATGGGGAAGGCTGCCACAAGGGTTTTGCCTTCACCTGTTTTCATTTCAGCTACATTACCGCGATGGAGAATGATACCGCCAATTATTTGCACATCATAGGGGACCATCTCCCAACCTAACTCTCTCCCCACCACGGGCCAACTGGTACCGCACATACGGCGACAAGTTTCTTTGACCATCGCGAAGGCTTCCGGTAGAATTTCTTCTAATTTTTCATGTTCGGCTAATAAAACGTATTTGTTCGCTTCATCCTTATCAGAAATATCTGCTTCCGCCTTGGCTTGGGCGGCTTCACGGGCAGCGATTACTGATTCGCGAAGTGCATGCGAGTGTTCAATCATAGCTTCATCGGATATATCCGTCATCCCTTCAGCCAATTGATTGATTTGATCCACCATAGGAAGCAATTGTTTTACTTCTCTATCTGATCGGGATCCGAACACTTTTTTAACAAAATTTTGTATCATGAAGTTGTTTCTTTGGCACCATTGGCCATCGATTTATATACGTTATCTAAGACACCATTTACAAAACCAGCACTATCTTCTGTGCTATACTGTTTCGCAATCTCAATAGCTTCACTAATGGATACTTTTGGCGGCACGTCATCTATGAAATGGATTTCACAGATGGCCACCACAAGCAAGAGCCTATCTAGTAGAGCCACACGGCCAAATTCCCAATTATTGAGTCTGCTTTTAATTTGACCTTCGCACCAATCCTTGTGATCAATAGCCGAGTCAAATAATGTGGTGATAAAATTTTTCATTTTATCATCATAAGGTCGCCGTTTGAAAATGTCTTTCAACACTTTGGTCCTATCTTCACCGGTGATTTCGGTGGCATAAAGGGCCTGAAGCACCGCTTCTCGTCCTTGCCTTCTTGGATGGTTAGTTATTGTCACGTTTTCCCATAAAGTTTTTTTTGGGTAAATAGAAATTTTTCAATTAAAAAATATTCTATTCGCTTTTCCGCCACGCGGTTAACTTCCATATAAGTAGAAATACTACAAAAAACGACTTGCTCATGGTCTTTCGCATTCATAGAATCAAATATCGAACTGATTTTTCCCCTTTATTGATTAAACCGGATGGAGCCATCCATAGGGATCATCTACTTCTTCTCGTTGAATGCCCAATAAGGTTTGTCTTAATTCTGTAGCCGCTTCACCCATATTCCCATCGCCAATTTCATGGGTACTCCCCTTATATGTGATCTGGCCAATGGGGGTAATCACTACAGCAGTTCCAGTACAAAATGCTTCATCCGCATTAAAAATATCTTCTAATAATAATTCGTCTTCCTTTATATCCAACCCAAACTGATTTGCCGCTAAATGGAGAATTGAATTCCGTGTAATGCCTGGCAATATGGTTCCAGATAATCTGGGTGTGACCAACTTATTCCCTTTACGAATAAATATATTGGCAGACCCAACTTCATCCACATATCGCTCATCATGTGCTTTGAGATAAAGCACCTCATCAAAACCATCTGCTTTTGCTTTCATAACTGGTTCAAGAGATGCGGAATAATTGCCGATAGCTTTCACATTCCCAATCCCTTTCGGGGCTGCACGGTGGTAGGTTTCTGATGCGATTAAGTTTAAGGGTTTAATTCCCCCCTTGAAATAAGGACCTACCGGTACTGTAAGTATTAGAAATGTATAAGTATCAGCAGGGGCAACACCAATAGTTGGTCCAGTCCCCCACACCACCGGTCTAATATATAGGCCACCCTTTTTATAAGGAGGTACGTAATCCATATTATCGCGGACTACTTTCATTACCGAATTCATAAAGAATTCTGTGCTCATTTCTGGCATCCATAAACGACGGCATGAATCTTGAATTCTCTGTCCATTCATGTCCGGGCGAAATAAAACAATTCGATCTTTAGACGTATGATATGCCTTTAATCCTTCAAATACGCCCTGACCATAATGCAATATACCTGCAGCGGGAGACATTTCAATATTACCGTAAGGCACCAATTCTCCACCAGACCAATTTTCCCCCAATTCGCAGGTGGCTTTCCACATACTGCGGGTGGGGAATACATTGAAACCCAGCTGATCCCAATCAATATTTTGTTTATTTAATTTCATGTTTAATTCCCTGATAGTACATTTCGTGCGATGACCAATTCCTGAATCTCCGATGTCCCTTCATAGATTTGAGTGATTTTTGCATCTCGCATGAGTCGCTCGACACCGGTTTCACGGATATAACCATATCCTCCAAAGATTTGCACGCATTGTGTGGATGCATCCATGGCTACTTTCGATGCATAATTCTTTGCCATTGCAGCTTCCTTCCCAAAGGGCTTTCCTTCATCCTTAAGCTTTGCTGCACGGTAAATGAGCAATCGAGCCGCATCCACTTGAATGGCCATTTGGGCGATTTTGCTTTGAATGGCACCAAAATTGCCGATTTCAGTTCCGAATTGCTTGCGCTCGTTAGCATAGGCAACGGATCGATCCAATGATTCTTTCGCGATGCCCAAAGCCTGGGTGGCAATACCAATCCGGCCGCCGTCGAGAGTGCCCAATGCAATTTTAAATCCACCCCCTTCATGGCCGAGGCGATTTTCTACGGGGACTTTGCAATCTTCAAAATAAAGTTCGCATGTATCGGATCCGCGGATACCCAGTTTGTCTTCCTTTTTCCCTGTGGAAAATCCTTCAAATCCTTTTTCAATAATAAACGTGGATATTCCTTTATTTCCGATGCCTTTTTCTGTCAAGCACATAAGTAAAACAATATCGGATGTAATTCCATTAGTCACCCAGTTTTTGGTACCATTGATAATATAATGATCGCCGTCTCTTTTGGCGAATGTCCGCATATTGCTCGCATCAGAACCGGACTGGGGTTCGGATAATGAAAATGCACCCAATTTTTCTCCGCTGGCCAAAGGGGTAAGATATTTTTGTTTTTGATCTTCATTTCCAAAGTTCTTTAATAATTGGCACACCAAGGAATTATTCACGGACATAATCACCGCTGCAGATGCATCAGCTTTGGCAATCTCTTCCATAGCGAGACAGTAAGAAACTGTATCAAGACCGGCACCACCATATTCTTCCGGCATCATCATTCCCATGAATCCCAGTTCCCCCATCATTTTCACCTGTTCTCCGGGGAATTTAGCTATTTCATCTCGCTCTATCACACCAGGTCGTAAATGGTCGTTGGCGAAATCCCGGGCCGTCTTCTGGATGAGTTGCTGTTCTTCTGTTAAATTGAAATCCATTTTATCTCGTAATCACTAAGGCAGATGCTTCACCGCCACCGATACAAAGGCTGGCCAAACCGGTGTGTGCATTTTTGTTTTTCATGGCATGGATTAATGTAGTCAAAATCCGTGCACCACTGGCACCAATGGGATGACCAATGGCGATAGCGCCTCCATTTACATTCACTTTTTCAGAATCTAAATTGAATTCACTAATAGGTGCCATGGCTACCGGCGCAAATGCTTCATTGATTTCCCATAAATCGATTTCTTCTGTAGTTAGTTCTGATTTTGCTAACACTTTATTGATGGCTTTTATGGGCGCCGTGGTGAACCACTCTGGTTCATGGGCAGCGGATGCTTGGGCGAGGATGGTAGCCAAGGGGGTCAATCCCAATTCTCTCGCTGTTTCCCCAGTCATAAGCATAAGTGCTGCTGCTCCATCATTAATTTTCGAGGCGTTGGCTGCGGTGATGGTCCCCTCTTTTTCAAATGCAGGACGGAGTGCCACCATTTTGTCAAAATTGGCTCGGCCCGGCTCATCATCTGTATCCACAATTTTGGGGTCTCCTTTTCTTTGAGGAACTGATACTGGTATAATTTCATCTGTAAAGAATCCATTCTCTTGGGCAGATTGGGCACGGGAATAAGATGTTTTGGCAAATGCATCCTGCGCTTCTCGCGAGAAAGCATTTTTGTCTGCAAGCATTTCTGCACAGTTACCCATATGT
>DKLW01000076.1:8470-9017 GCA_002455835.1 Fidelibacterota bacterium UBA6630
TTACCCATATGTTTGTCATTGTATGCATCCCATAGCCCGTCTTTAATCATGGAATCAATGACCTGTCCGTGGCCCAACCGATGACCGTCTCGCCCCTTAGGTAGTAGGTAAGGGGCCCGAGTCATATTTTCCATACCGCCGGCAATGATAATATCTGCATCTCCCGTTTGGATGGCTTGGGTGCCTAGCATGACGGCCTTTAAACCGGAGCCACACATTTTATTGATGGTAAGGCATTCTACAGAATCGGGAAGTCCAGCACCCAAAGCGGCTTGTCGTGACGGTGCCTGACCTTGTCCTGCAGAAAGGACATTGCCCATAATCACTTCATCGACTAAGACAGGGTCAATCTCTGTTTCTGCTAAGACGGCTTTAATGGCGATGGCGCCTAATTGGGGAGCTGAAATAGAGGCCAAAGATCCTTGAAAGGCACCTACTGCCGTCCGCTTTGCAGCAACAATAACAACATCGCATAATTCAGACATAAAAATTCTTTCGTTTATTGGGTATGATGAAATAATCAGCGGATGCTGAGCGGACGGACGAT
>DKLW01000076.1:9336-9469 GCA_002455835.1 Fidelibacterota bacterium UBA6630
CTGAGCGGACGGACGAGCCGATAGTTTGTATGCGCTTCATCAATGAACAGTGTCTATTTTTTTATTGAATCGTTTTCAGTGGGCACACACTGAAAATCAGTCTTTAAAAGTGGCGAGAAGTTAATACAATTCG
>DKLW01000076.1:9815-10070 GCA_002455835.1 Fidelibacterota bacterium UBA6630
CTGTCATAAATTAAAGAATTTGGTATAATTGGAATATCTATTTATTATGAATAATACCATATTTCTTTGTCCTTTAGTCGCCAAATGAGTTGGATTCGTTGACTCGATGCATAAGGGCCAAAAAAAATCACGGCCTTATAGGTTGCATTAGAAAAATTATGGCAAGACAGTTTGATAATGATTCAGATCAGAATGAATTACTGTTCGAGGATGAAAAAAGGAGTTTAATTCATTCCTGAAGCGTTGGGGAACTGT
>DKLW01000050.1:0-14023 GCA_002455835.1 Fidelibacterota bacterium UBA6630
TCCACAGCGTTAGAGATTCGATCCTGTTTTGTATCCGACTTGAACAATTCTATCTGATCCGCCATATAGATGAATTGTGATATATCCACCAATATGGATCGGACGCGATTTCGACGGTGGTTAGCCCGTTCAAACAATCGCCAGAGGCATTCCAATACAAAGGTGTCATTGTGTTTCATACATGATCCCTTTGCTTCAAATTTGAATCCATCAGTATAATGAATTTCTAATCGCACGCTTTTTGCCACTTGAGATCGCTGCCTCAATTGGAATGCAATCTCCTCGGACACATGCTTTAATTCAAAATATATTTTTGTGGTGTCATTGGTATCCTCTTTCATTACGGCTTGTTTTAAGATATGGTCTTTTAAAAGGGGGGGGCGAACCACAGACATATCCTGCCCTCGCACTTCTCGTGTTAATGATAAGGCATACTTCCCAAATAGATATTGTGCATCTGCTGTTTTATCCACCACAGATTGAATATGATAAACCTGACGCAAAATCATAAATTGAACCAATTTCCATACCGATGGTTGGTGAACTGTGGGAATCACCGGTGAATCCAATGGCGATAAAAATCGTGCTTCATCTCCCGTAATAATACGGTGAATAGGATCGGGGATTACCGAGGTAGATATACGGCTCACCAATTTATTTTGACTAATCCCCAAATAAGTAGAGAGACCCACCTCATCCTGCACCTTATTTGATATTCGAATGCCCGCCTCTTCATCGCTTGGATAGATGCGGTTCATACCGGTCATATCCATATAGAATTTCCCATATCCAGAAGGCTCCACAATGGGTGTGAATCGTTGAACAATTTTATGGATATATTCATGAATCCGACTGTAGAGTGTTGCATTGTAGGGCAAAATGCGGGCTCCATGGTTCATCTGTCGAACCAAGGATACCTTCATCCCTTTTCGCAATCCTTCTGCTTCTGCTTCTTTGGATAGGGAGATGACTGTTCCATTTTGATGGTGAGATGAAATAATGGCCACAGGGCGGGTTATTAAAGCGGCGTCGATTCTCCGCTCGGCTTGGAGTTCAAAATCTCTTAGCCGGAGATGAAAAACAGTCGGGTGCACACCCTAATATTCCCGAAAGGAATAGAGCAGCACGCCGTTGATTTGAAAATGATCTGTTTTATGGATGGTAATGACTGGATAGTTAGGATTGCGGGGGTGGAGTTCCACATGACCATTCAAAGGGTGGTATCGTTTTAGTGTGGCTTCTCCATTGATGAGGGCTACAACAATCTGCCCCGGATTGGCTTCAGCGGATTTACGGACAATGATATAATCCCCATCTTCAATATGATCGTCGATCATGGAGTCGCCTTTAACCTGGAGCACAAAATTATCGGGATGGACAAAGGGCTGAGGTACGGGTATGGCTTCAGCGTTCTCCAGCGCCTCAATAGGCTCACCTGCGGCAATAAGACCCAACAAGGGCAGGCGGGCCGGTGTGGCGTGCTCCTCAAAAGTGAGGGTTAAGGCCCGCTTGCCGTTAGGTCCTTTAGATCGATTCAAATGGCCGTTGTGAGTGAGGGCATTGACATACCAATGAACCGTTCCCGGAGAGCCAAATCCCATTCCATCCATGATTTCTTGGTAGGAAGGTGCTTGGCCGTGTTCAACCGTATATCGTTGAACAAAATTTAAAAATCGCTGCTGTTTTGGAGATAAAGTCATTTGTGTTAATATTTTAATCGTAAGTTACTCGTAAGTATATTACACTATTTTGGTAACGCAATTCAAATCTTTTTCATTACTTTCTGTTATGTTCTCTGTTTTTCTTCGATATACAATTCTTCTTTCTCCGTTGTTTTTCTCAATGGACAGGGCAATCATGGGAAGATATTCAAACGGTGGTTTTGGCAAAGCCATTATGATTCTTAAATTAAATGGGATTAAATACAAAATCGATCAATGAGGAAATAAAATGCAACGACGCGAATTTATTAAAACAACATCTGCTGCAATTGGCTACACAACGATGGGAGTTGGATTGATGGCATCCATAACAAACCAGACAACCGCTACACAACGCGCATTAATTTTTGATGCCATGGGAGAAATTCGTGAAGTATATCCCCGAAAATTAATTAGAGAGATGTTGGATAGTGGTCTCAATGCCATTACCGTTACCCTTTGTGATCCGAAAACATTTGAACTGGAGGCTTATGATACAGCAATGGAAGGCATTGCGCATTATGATCGCCTCATCTCCAAACAGCATGATTTATATATGAAAGCGCTTCGCACTTCTGACATTAATACAGCTCGAAAACAAAATAAAATGGCCATATTCTATCTGTTTCAAAATTCTACTCCTTTCGGGCGCAACCTAGAATTGGTTGATACATTTTATAACTTAGGGGTTCGCTCAACACAGATCACCTATAACTATCAAAATTGGGCAGGGGCAGGGTGCAAAGAAAGAACCGGTGCCGGTCTGACACATTTTGGGATTGAACTGGTTAAAAAAATGAATTCGATTGGCATGTTAATTGATCTTTCCCATTCCAATATGCAGACAATGGCCGATGCGGTTGATGCATCTGATGCACCTGTGATTGTCTCCCATACAGCATGTCAGGCTGTATATAAAAATACCCGAAACACTACGGATGAAAATTTAAGACGGGTGGCAAAAAAAGGTGGTGTGATCGGTATATGTCAAATCAGGCCTTTTGTTACGAATATCAGGAAGGGTGCTTTCGACCACTACTTAAACCATATTTTGCATGCCATTAAAATTGCCGGCATTAATCATGTGAGCATTGGCAGCGACCGCGATCACCGCGTTATTGAAATGACTGATGAATATATCGCCGAACTCAAACGGGAAGAAGGAAACAATTTCGATATAAACCATTGGCCCCTGTTTATAGATGAACTAAACGGTCCTCGAAGGATGGAAGTCATTTGGGATGGTTTAAAGAAAAAAGGCCTTTCAGAACGGGAGCTTGAAAAGGTAATGGGTCTAAATAATTATAGAATCTATAAAGAAGCTATTGGATAATATTTTCATATCAGTTTGTGGGAACCAATCCATAAATAAGACCTATAGATACAAAACTAGAAAACAAAAAAGAATTGAACTGCCTATCTAAGGTGGTCAAAAAACTCAAAAAATCATAAGCCTCCACTTTATTTTATTGAGTCTTCACGAAGGCCTATCCCATAATTTGGGGTGGCCTTTTTTATTTCAATCCGCTATTATCACATCCCTTATCTGAGATAAATTGGCGACCTTCTTAACAATTTTTCTTATGAAACTGCTCAGCGCTTTCACATTAATCATCGTATCCATTTCGGCCCAGGATTACACTTGGCCGACAGATCTGGGTAAACATTTATCATCCAACTTTGGTGAATTTCGCACCACGGGATATCATCTTGGATTGGATATGAAAACAAAAGGTGCCACCGGCCACCCTGTATATGCTGTTTCAGATGGATCCATATCAAGAATTGTAACCAATTATTCCGGATTTGGCCGCGCCCTTTATCTACAAATGAATGATGGACAAACAGCCGTATATGCCCACCTAAGCAAATTTACACCACGACTTGAATCTCGGTTAAAGGAAACACAATCAGCAAATCAATCTTATATGACCAATATTTTTCCTTTGGCTGATGAATTTAGGTTTGAAAAAGGTGATGTTATTGCTTATTCAGGAAACACCGGATTTTCGTTCGCGCCCCACCTCCATTTTGAAATTAGGAATGAATTCGGCCAAACATTAAACCCCCTCACCAGTGGATTATCCCAAGCAGATCGGCTGGCCCCTGTTGTAGAAGAAGTATCTCTTACTCCATTAAGAGCGGATGGCTGGATCAATGGAAATCAACTGCCTCAAACTTTTTCATTATTTCGAGATAAAAAGGGAGAATACCATTTCCCGGATACCATCAATATTGCGGGCATTATCGGTTTGGCCATTAAAGCGTACGATAAAAGACAGGGTGCGAATAATATTTATCAACCTCACCGTATCGAAGTTTACATTGATGAAAAACTATACCATACGCTTCAATTTGATCGATTGGATTATAAATGGCTCTCGACGGCAAATTTTATAAAAGACTATCGCAACGCCCGATTGAACCTGGGTGATTTCATTAAACTATATCGAAATGAGGGTGATCCAATGGTACCCATCCATGCGGACTCAACCAACGGAGTTCTAGATCTTACGCCGGGTTTCCATGATATTAAAATCTTGGTTATGGATGTGTTAAAAAATACACGCACCGTTCATGGCACTGTTTTTAAAATGCCGCCCTTTGAAATCACGATAGAAAAACTGGGCGAAACGGAAGAGCTTCTTTCTTTTATGCTTCAACCAAAAAGCATCACCGTCCCCATCGAGTCTATCGTTGCCTATTCATTTACTGCCTATGGATTTGCAGAGGCGCAAATAGATATACAGTCTTCAGAGCTCATTGAGACAGGGCGGATTATTACTATTTCAAAAAAGTATGCTAAACGAAAGGCCATCCAATTCATTGCAAAAAATACATTGGGAACCTACTCCAAGCCAATCCATTGGGTAGATAAAAAACATACAGGCGATCATTTGAGTGTTAGGGTGGATATGGACATATCTCAAACAGATGCAGGCGTTTATGTACAAGTCCAACCGGAACAAGTTGTGGATGCGAATATTTCTCTTCGGCTCAAAGGTGAATATCAATATGAAACTATACCTCTCAACCACATTCAACCGTCTGTGTATTTGACTCCACCAATTGATCCGACTATGTTTAACCAAGTCGATCAAATTGAAGCCATATTGACGGGATCAATAGAACGACAAGTTCGATTTGATTTCCCTTACACCGTTGCAGGACCAGACACGACCGTGACCGTAGTCTCCAAGGATAGTTATTGCTCCATCCGCACCAAAAAATCTTCTATTCCTCAATCGACACTCATGTGGATCGAAGCCGTACACAAACATGCGAAGGTAAAAAAGGGAAAGCTATTATCACGTGTTTATCAGCTTCAGCCATTTGAGCGCCCCCTATTAAAGCCGGTAAATATTGGTATTCGATATCCAGCCAAATTCAAGGCTCGAGAAAAAATTCATCTATATTATTATGATCAAAAAGAAGGATGGTCCTTTATCCCAACTGAAAACAATAAGGAGCGGAAAGTACTGACCGGCTCAGTAAAACATCTGGATGCAGTGGCCATTATAGAGGATACCTCTCCACCCAAAATTAAATCCATGCATCCCGGTCATAATGGTAAATACCCTACCCTTGAATTGAATCAGTTTAAAATAAAAATTGACGATACTCTGTCTGGGTTTGATCCGGTAGAAAATTCATTTGAATTTAAACTGAATCATCAACCGCTCATTTATGCGTACCAACCCAAGACAAAAGAAGTATCTTACCAATTAGACGGACCTTTGCCTATTGGCACTCATTCAATCCAATTCACGGCCAGAGATCGTGCTGGGAATGAAGTCTCCCGCAACATTGAATTCACAGTGTACTGATGTTTTTTCCCTATAAAGATGATAATCCTCGGGTGCTTATTCCGTACGTCACATATGGATTGGTTGGTCTCAATTTATTTGTATTCGTATTTCAATTCAGTATGGGCATTAAAGACCCTGAAGCAGAAGCTATCTTCATTTATACATTTGGATTAATCCCTGCAGATTTTTCCATTCTCACCATGTTTACATCAATGTTTCTTCATGGAGGATTTGCACACATTATGGGAAATATGTGGTTCTTGTGGATTTTTGGAGATAATGTAGAAAGTACCTTGGGGCATGTTCGCTATGCCCTTTTTTATATCCTTTGTGGCTTGGCGGCCAGTTTATGTCAAGTGCTTATGAATCCCGGTTCTGAGATTCCAATGGTGGGTGCTTCCGGTGCCATTGCAGGCGTGTTGGGTCTCTATATGATTCGCTTTCCCCAAGCCAGAGTTCACGTCTTTATTTTTATTCTCATTTTCTTTACTACAATTCGTGTCCCGGCAATTGTTGTATTGGGCTTTTGGTTCTTCAACCAGCTCACCAATGGGCTTGGGTCATTGGGTTTAGACACAACTGGTGGTGTAGCATGGTTCGCCCATGTGGGCGGATTTATTGCTGGCATCATGCTGCACCAAGCATTTAAACTCATTCATGTCGATCATTAATTGCGGGGAATCCAAATGAAGTCATTATTCAAATTACTATTTTTTTCACTCATCCTCATTTTTGCAGGATGCAGTGGGGAAGGAACAAAAACTGCTGACTGCTCCACCACTGAAGCAGGGCGAGGGCATATTGTTTCCATACTTCCATTTGGTACAATCGGCGTGGATTATCTCAATGACCTGATTCAAGATAACAATTTGGATATTGGTGTCACCCCCGAAGTCGGTGTAAAAGTGTTTAGCATTGTTTACGAAACCGTGGATTGGAATGGTAACCCCCGACAAGCATCTGGCGCCATCTATATTCCGGATGAAGATAGTGAAGGGAAATCTTACCCTATATATTCAGGGCAGCATGGCACCGAATCTAAACGGTCCAATGTGGCATCCGTAACACCACTACGCGGCTTTGATGCCATGTTTATGGCTTCCATGGGATATATCGGATCATCTGCTGATTTTTTAGGCTTAGGCATTTCAAATGATGTGGTCCACCCATACATTCATGCATTTGTAGCTGAAGGTGTGGTGGATAAACTTCGTGCAGTAAAAAATTGGCTCTGCGCCAACGAAGTTTCAGATAATGGACAGTTGTTCCTAGCTGGTTATTCTGAAGGGGGATATGTGGCCATGGCCACCCATAAGTTGATTGAAGAAACATATAGCGAAGAATTTATCGTGACCGCTTCTGCGCCCATGGCCGGACCTTATGATATGCGTTATGTACCCATAAGGGTTTTCAATCTGGAATCCTATCCTCAGCCCGGGTATTCAGCGTTTACATATATGGCATATAATGAAATTGAAGGGATGAATCGCCCCGCTAATGAATTTTTCCAAAGTCCATATGCAGAAAAAATCCCAAACCTCATGGATGGATCAAAGACCATTGGTGAAGCCAATAAAGAATTGACCACAGTAGTTAAAGATTTTTTTACTGAAAAATTTCTAACCGATTATTTAGGTGATGGAGAGCAAGCATTAAAGGCTGCCTTCGCTAAAAATAGCCTTGTAAGCTGGACTCCAAAAGCGCCAATCAAACTATTTCATGGAGATAGCGATACCTATGTCGGGTATCAAAATGCCGTCATCGCAAGAGACAGTTTAAAAGCAAATGGGGCAACCATTGATTTGATTACCATCTCGGGAGGAGACCATAACAGCTCGGTGTTTGTTTCTTATGCCGGCGCATTGGCATGGTTTGAAACTTTAAAAAAATGAACGAATTAATAAACAAAGCGATTCAAATGATGGATAGGTCCCGCGCTCCTTATTCAAATTATAAAGTAGGTGCCGCGGTTGAGACGGTGGATGGGAAAATCATCGGCGGATGCAATGTGGAAAATGCCAGTTATCCTCTATCTAACTGTGCGGAACGCACAGCTTTATTTACGGCTGTTGCTGAGGGATATTCTCAGTTTAAAGCCATGGCTGTTTCCACAGAAAATGGTGGTGCTCCCTGTGGAGCTTGCCGCCAAGTGATTTGGGAATTATGCGGCGATATTCCCATTTATATCTGCAACGAAAATGGGTTGGACCATGAGACAACCAGCGGCACTTTACTTCCAGAACCTTTCGATGCGTCAAAGTTAACATGAGTGTGTCTCCCATTTTAATCGGTATTGCAGGCGGTACCGGCTCTGACAAAACATCCATCGCCAAAAGTCTTTTGCAGGAATATGGACATGGGGAGGTTCCCGTTATAGAGCTGGATACTTATTATCGATATCTTTCACCAGATAAGATTATTATATAATTTTACACCTTGCACCTTTTAGCGAATAAATATTTATGACACTTACACCTATAGATGCCGGCTGGATCGAAGTGATTTGCGGCAGTATGTTCAGTGGAAAAACTGAAGAATTGATTCGGCGGATCCGTAGGGCTGAAATTGCAAAAATGAATACGGTTATTTTTAAACCTAAAATTGATGATAGATTCAGTTCCAATCATGTGGTTTCTCATAATCAATCCAAATTGGAATCAAGACTGGTCTCTAATGCTGCAGAGATTATTGATCAATCAGAAGGCATGGATGTAATTGGGATTGATGAAGCACAATTCTTTACAGAAGAAATTGTTGATGTGTGTAAAACATTGGCCCAAAATAATAAGCGTGTGGTTGTGGCCGGCTTGGATACAGATTATCGTGGCAATCCGTTTGGGCCCATGCCACAGCTCATGTGTGAAGCGGATTATCTGGATAAATTTCGTGCCATTTGTGTACAGTGCGGAAATCCTGCATCATGTAGCCAGCGGACTACATCCGATTCAGAACAAGTGGTGATTGGAGAAACTGATATGTATGAAGCTCGCTGTCGTAATTGTTTTGAGGCACCGGAGGAATAAATGATTGGCTTACTTGGGATCGTTGTTTTACTTGGCATTGCGGTGGCCATGTCGAATAATCGTAAGCAAATAAACATTAGAATTGTCGCTTGGGGCCTGGGACTCCAGCTTCTGTTCGCACTATTCATTTTAAAAACTTCTATCGGTAAACCCCTTTTCGGATTCTTAGATAAAGCCATTTCAAAATTAATTAGCTTCTCAGATGCAGGCGGTGATTTTTTATTTACTTCATTCGTTCCGGATGTAGGTTTTCATATTGCTTTAGTCAATTTTGCATTTCGGGCTTTACCAACCATTATATTTTTTTCGGCCCTCATGTCTGTTTTATACCATTTGGGAATAATTCAGTTTGTAGTGAAATGGATCGCCAAAGCTATGCAAAAAACCATGGGGACCAGCGGTTCGGAAACATTAAGTGTGTCCGCTAATATTTTTGTTGGCCAAACAGAAGCGCCACTCATGGTCCGGCCATTCATTAGTAAAATGACCCATTCTGAATTAATGGCGGTGATGGTGGGCGGGTTTGCTACCGTTGCCGGCGGTGTATTGGCCATATATGTAAAATGGCTCACAGATATCCCCGGTATTGCTGGCCACCTTTTAGCCGCATCTGTCATGTCTGCCCCGGCCGCATTGGTAATTGCTAAAATTATTTACCCTGAAACAGAAGATTCTGAAACAATGGGCGACCTTAAAATTGAGGTTGAAAGAACCAGTTCTAACGCCATGGAAGCATTAGGCAACGGCGCTTCGGATGGATTAAAATTAGCAGCCAATGTTGCCGCTATGCTTGTGGCATTTATATCCATCGTATCAATGGTGAATTATTTGCTGGGCTTTGTGGGTACATCCATCGATCAAATACTCGGACTCATTTTTCAGCCACTGGCATGGACAATGGGCGTCCCATGGGAAGAGTCTGCATTGATGGGTACTCTTATGGGTAAAAAAATTGCCTTCACAGAATTGATTGCCTACGGTGACTTAAAAGAGATTATGGCATCAGGACAAATTTCGGAACGAACTGCAATCATCGCCAGCTATGCACTTTGCGGGTTTGCCAATTTTGGTTCCATTGGAATCCAATTGGGTGGTATTGGTGCCATGGCGCCAGAAAGAAAAAAAGATTTAGCCGCACTGGTCTCCAAAGCCATGATTGGGGGAGCTTTGGCATCCTGGCTCACAGCCACAGTGGCAGGCATATTAATTTAAACACATAAAACAGGGAAGTTAATGCGTCTCATATTTTTAGGCCCTCCCGGTGTAGGAAAAGGCACACAAGCTAAACGGGTTTGTGAACATTTCAGCATTATTCATTTATCCACTGGTGATATTCTTCGGGCAGAAATGGCTGCCGAATCTGAAATCGGCCAAAAAGCTAAATCATATATCGACAATGGTGAATTGGTCCCCGATGAAGTGCTCCTCGACATTATGGATAGTCGATTAAAAAAAGAGGATGCCCAAAATGGATATTTGCTAGATGGGTTTCCCCGAACTATTCCCCAAGCTGAAGGATTAGATTCCATTATGAATAATATTTCTCACAGTCTGGATGGGGCCATCAGTCTCACCGCAGATGAAGACGAATTGGTCCAGCGTTTAATCAATCGGGGTTTGAACTCTGGACGTAGTGATGATACACCAGAAGTAATCCGCCAGCGTCAAAAAGTATATTGGAACCAAACCGCCCCGCTTTTGGAATACTATGAACAAAAAAATATGCTTAAAGCAGTGGATGGATTGGGAAATATTCCTGAAATTACAGAACGAATTTTAGGCGCATTA
Source organism: Fidelibacterota bacterium UBA6630 (assembly GCA_002455835.1). Taxonomy (GTDB): domain Bacteria; phylum Fidelibacterota; class Marinisomatia; order Marinisomatales; family TCS55; genus TCS55. Next base: position 10,321 of record DKLW01000050.1, read on the forward strand.
AAATAAAATGTTAAGAATAGGACTCACCGGCGGTATTGGCAGTGGCAAAAGTACTGCAAGCCAACACTTTGAATCTTTGGGCGCATTTGTAATGAGTGCAGATGATGCGGCTAAACATATGATCGATACAAATGAAACTGTCCAGCATGAACTTATTTCTGAATTTGGAACTGATATCATTGATGGTACTGGAAAGGTGGATAAACAAAAATTGGCCCGTGTGGCCTTTCAGGATGAAGACCACCTCACCCGATTAAATTCAGTCGTCCACCCATATATATATGATTTAATTGACAAAAAATTCAATCGTGTACTTCAAGAAGGCAAATATGACCTATTTATTGTGGATGGTGCATTGATCTTTGAATCGGGATATGATGCCCATTTGGATTACATTATTGTGGTCACGGCCCAGCTTAAGCATCGTATGGAGAGGGCCCTTGGCCGAGAAACCTTATCAAGAGATGAGATTCTTAAGCGAATCGAATTTCAATGGCCGGAAGAAGAAAAAGTAAATTTAGCTGATTTTGTCATTCATAATGATGGCACAGAGGACGAACTCATCAAAAATGTGGAATCTCTTATAGAAAAATTGACTTGAGTAGAAAAATTACTCAATTCAAATTGTCTTTATCTTATAACTCGCCTTAAGGCCCGGGGTTTATCTAATACCTCTTTCATCACAATGGCCCGTTTCAGATCATCCATATCTGTAAATAGCGGACCTATCCCTTTATTTGTTTTATACTGATTTTTCCAAAAACGGTTTTCTTTATGAATGGTTTTCAAATCTTTTGATGAAAGATCTTTAAAGACCACGTGGTCGTGTTCTTGGGGAATATGAACAGGCTCTGGGATTTCTTCTTCCTCAACAACATATTCAAAGTCTGCCAGTTCATCTTCTTCCTTTTCCTCATCCACTCCAACCATTTCCTTCAAATCGCCAAACATATCCTGAAGAAATTCAGCCTCGAAAGGGTTGGGTTTCTTTTTAGTTGAGTCTTCCGAATCAGCAGGAACCTGCTGCTGACGCTTTTTAAATAACGCCGACAGCAGGTAAATTGCCGCTAAAAAGATCCAGTATCCGATCCCTTCCATTTAGTCGTTATCCCGCTCCGGTGGAGATGTAGATTCACTTTCTGTTCCACCTGAAATAGATTCACGCATATCTGTATCGGCCTGAATATTTCTCATATTCACATAGTCAAAAACACCCAGCTTACCTTCGCGAAATGCCTGGGCCATAGCCAGAGGCACTTGGGATTCAGATTCAACAACTTTGGCTTGCATTTCTTGGGTGCGGGCTTTCATTTCCTGTTCTTCGGCTACAGCCATGGCGCGACGTGTTTCAGCTCGTGCCTGTGCTACACGAAGATCCGCCTCTGCTTGATCTGCCTGTAGTTGAGCGCCCACATTCTTGCCAACATCCAAATCAGCGATATCAATGGATAAAATTTCAAATGCAGTTCCTGCATCTAGCCCCTTCTCTAATACTGCCCTAGAGATATTATCCGGATTTTCTAATACTCCACCATAATTACCAGAGGAACCGATGGCGCTCACAATACCTTCACCGACACGTGCAATGATGGTGTCATCCGTGGCGCCACCCACAAGTCCGGGGATATTAGTTCGGACGGTCACACGTGCCCTCGCTTTGAGTTCAATTCCATCCTTGGCCACCGCTGACAGATATCCATCTCTGGGTGCATCAATCACCTTGGGATAAACACTGGTCTCCACAGCCGATTTAACATCGCGCCCTGCCAAATCAATGGCGGTTGCAGTTTCAAAGGGTAATGCAATCTTTGCTTTGTCAGAAGCAATCAAAGCCAAAACCACATTGGCCACATTTCCGCCGGCAAGGTAATGTGTCTCCAGCATATCGGTTTTCACATTGGTTAGGCCTGCTTTATGGGTATTGATTACCCCATCTACAATGAGCCGCGGAGATATTTTTCGCAATCGCATTCGGATGAGATCAATAATTGTAATCCGGCCAAGGCCTAGACTGACCACCCCCTGGATCCACATCCCAATGGGAACAAAATAAAATAACAGAAAAACAAAAATTAACAGTAATGCTAACATGATTATTCCCATGACATCCATGATTTACTCCTTTGAATTAAGTTTTTTTACAACCACTCGATTTCCATCAACCGAGAGAATTTTTACTTTACAATTTTTTTCGATGAAGTCACCTTCACTTACTACAAAAACGCGTTGATCATCCACTGTTATCCACCCTGAAGGACGGAGGTCTGAAAGTGTTTCCCCTTCTAATCCCACTAGGGTTTCCCATCCTACGGATGAACTATATCCTGCTTCAGCCCCCTCCACACCAGGAGCGGTCAACTTTTGCCAAAAGGCCGTTTTGGTCATGAGCTTAAATAAAAGGACTAGCCCAATCAATCCGCCAATAATACCGATGATAAATCCCCACATAGCCATGACTTCTATCTCTGGACCAACAGGCGTATCCGGCAATAAAAGCGCATATAATCCCCAAAGAATTAAGGCTATCCCCCCAATCCCTGCAATCCCAAAACCAGGTATCACTGCAATTTCTACTATTATGAGGGCAATCCCCGCTAAAATGATCAGTACATCCGTCATGGTGGCGAGTCTTGCTATAAATGATGCTCCCAATGACAAAGCCAAGCAAACCAACCCGATTGAGCCGGGAATCCCCCAGCCCGGACTTTGAAGCTCAAACAAAATGCCCAAAAATCCAAATGTAGTGAGTAAGGACGCAACGACTGGATTCGTTAAAAATCGAACAATGGATTCGGACCAGTTCTCTTTGGTGTTTTTAATGGTCGCATCCTGCAAATCCATGGATGAGAGTAAGGCATCGAATGTTTCCTGCTCATCATCGGCCATTTGATATTTTATAGCCAATTCTGTTGTTAATGTTATGAGTTTTCCTTCTTTTCTGCCTTCCAAATCATTGACTTCAACCGAGTCACCGTCAATGAATAAATGTGTAAAAGAAAGGTCTTCGTCCACCATTCCTTTTGCAATATCGACATTCCGATTCCGACTTTCAGCAGTGGCGGCCATTTCTTCCCGCATATAGCTGATAACTTTTTCCGTACCTTTTTTCCCGGAAATATCCACAGCAGTGGCCGCACCAATCGTACCACCACTTGTCATAACTATTTTTTCGCAAGAGAGAGAAATCAAGGCGCCTGCAGAAATGGCTCTTCGATTAATAAATGCAACGGTAGGGATATTAGCACTTAAAATGGCATCTTTAATTTGAGTGGCTGCATCCAGTCGACCACCAAATGTATCGATATCAAAAATAATGGCCTCTGCACTGTCTGCTTCGGCCATTTCGATACTGCGTTCTATAAATGGTGGTAATCCTAAATCGATGGTGTCATGAATGGGTACTTTGTATATCACCTGAGACACACCAAAGGTAAAAAGGAAAATAAGGGCGGTTAAAATGTGCTTCTTCATTCACCTGAGTTTACCAGCTATCTTCGATAAAATCAATGATGGTAACGCAAAAAGGAGTAATTTCTAGTCTGATGACTGTAAAGGAAAAATTCACTTATCGCTTTTTAAATATGCTGGCGCGACACTTTAGCCGGAAATCCCTTTCAAAACGGATTCGGTTAGCCAACCGATTGGGAGCCTTCGCTCATAATCGTATTCCCATACGAAAGCAAGAAGCATTCAATAATATTAA
>DKLW01000081.1:0-7296 GCA_002455835.1 Fidelibacterota bacterium UBA6630
AAGCCCTATTGCGCCGATGGTACTACGCGGGTAACTAGCGTGGGAGAGTAGGTCGTCGCCGGGAACTTTCTTAAAACCCCGTTTCTTTTGAAGCGGGGTTTTTTATTTTATAGACATTTTTCCATTTGTGATCTTACACACAAGATAATCAAAAGGCCTTGAAGCCTCCTAATGACCTTCGGTAAATTGAGCCATATTTTCTCAATAGAAAGCATCCTATGGTTAGACGTTTTATCATTTCAATTATTATCTCAATGGCCCCATTTGGGGCTACCCTATCTGCTCAGGCAAAATTAGATGGCCAATTTTTTGAGTATACTTCATATTATATGAGCAACTTTGATGTATCCACAGGTGAATCAGATGTTCCTTTTTTCCGTTATCGTATATATTCAGATACGTATCCAGTTTATACTAAGATTTGGTTTCGTGCATCTGTTCTTTCTCCTGCATTAGATATTGATTCTAGAACGACCTTAACTGAAATTGAATCGTCGGTTTTTCAAATGAAGGCAGATATTATTTTGGACAATCGGAATTTCTCTGCGAATACTTCAAACCTAATAGATGAAGCAAACCCTCCAAATGTTGTGCCCACAACAATTCGAACCATTGAATCGATTAATCCTTCTGAATTTGAATATTTAATAAGTGCAGTTATGACCACTGGTCAGCTAGCGGATGGGGAATACCGATTTGAATTAAAAATATTTTCTGGCACTTCATCAAGTAATGTGGTCTTAACCGATCAAGATTCAAAAACAATTATTGTCGAATCTCCCACTGGCGTGAACCTAGAATCACCCGGCGGCATGTTGGCAGACACATCCTTTAATATGGTATATACAACATATCCTGTGTTTAACTGGAATAAAGGGAATTGCCGTAATTGTGAGACATACATCCGCGTAGCAGAGTTTAAAGTGGGGTATCATACATCGTTAGAAGAAGCACTCAGAGATGAGCGGATGGTTCCATTTAATCAAAGTGAAAATTGGCTCCAGTTAATGGATGTAAGTACATATCAATATCCCACAAGTGATGCCCGGCCTTTGGAATATGGTAAAACTTATGTTTGGCAAATCAAAACCGGGGTACCGACTACAAGCGGCAGAGAAGAGGAATTTTCCGATATTTATGCATTTAAAATAGCCAATCCATCGGAGTTGGCTATGCCCAGTCAAGAAAGTATGGCCATCCAACAATTGAGAGAGGCTTTAGGTGAGGATCAATTCAATGCACTGTTCGGCGGCGATGGGCCATTAGCAGGCTTTATGCCAACTGGGGATGCATTACTAAATAATAAATCCATTGATGAAACAACCCTTCAGTACATTTACAACCGGCTTCGAAAAAAAGAGATTAAGATTAAATCAGTTTCTGTAGAGAATTAGTTGTGAAGTATTTTAAATCAGCTACAATCTTCTTAATCCTATTTACAATATTGATGGGCGGTGACCGTATTGCGATTGTCACCAAAATGATTGGAAAGGTTCAACATATCCGTGGAAATGGAAGCGGCCAATCACTTAAAAAGGGTCATATTATTGAATCGGGAGATATTCTCAAAACGGGTAAAGGCGGATTTGTAGCAATTCTATTTATTGATGATAAAACAGCGTTGAAAGTAAAAGAGAATTCAGAAATAATTATTGAGGGGAAACGATCGGCTCAGGCCATCGCCAAAGAAATTAATTTGAATGGGGGCACAATTCGTGCTCAAGTTAATAAACAGAAAAAAGGTGATTTTATTGTTCGAACCTCTGTGTCAGTTGCGTCCGTAAAAGGAACAGATTTTTGGCTCATATCTAATGATGCGGGTGACTCATTAATTGGGTTAGAAGGTATTGTTGAATTCTCCAATCTTATTTCGGGGCAATCCATTGATATTACCAGTGGTAAATCAGGAATTTCAACCTCCGATGGTAGTGTGCAAACATTTAAAACCGACCCGAAAACTATTCCTGAAGATCCGTCTGACACCGACAGCGGCACCCAAAAACTTGAAATCGAATTCAAAAATGCTACCGGTAAAAAGAAAACACTCATTATGGAGTATAATTAATCCTTCCAGTGAACTATCAGTTTTCAATTCGTTCGGGGATCAGATTGATCCCTTTTCTTTTATCCTTAACCATGGTTAGTGGACAAGCACGATTATTGCACCATATCCCACCGCCTCATGGTATCATCGGTGAAGCGCTTACGCTAACCGCCTCGTCACTAGAAATTACAGACCCATTAGAGGCCACACTTTATTACCGATTACCGGGTAGTGAATCATACTTGGAAGTTCAATTTATTAAAACAGGATTCAATTGGGAGGCAACCATCCCAAGGTTTAGCTTGACGGAAGCAGGTCTTGAATATGTAATTACATTTCAATTTAGTCGAGATCGCCTGAACTCATTTCCTGAGCAGGATCCATTTAATGAGCCTCATTATTTATCTGCAATTCCGCCTAAGAATCAACCGACTATAGGGGTTTTTGGTGATCTACCAGAAGCAGATGTATTAATACTTTCTCCGGATCCCGGTGCACTGGTTGATCAAAATTCCATCTTGATTGCCGCATCATTCTTTAGTGCAAATAAAGTGGAACCATCATCTGTTCAATTATTTTTGGATGGTGTAGATGTATCTTCAGTCATGATATTTGAAGATGGAATCTTAAGCTATGATCCAGGCTCATTACCCAATGGAATGCATTCGATTGAAATTAAAATGCAGGATTATGATGGAGAATATATTGAACCTTTAAACTGGTCATTTACTGTCGGGACGGAAAGAAAATCTCTTTCAGATCTTGTTAGGTATAATGGGCGGTTGAACAGTCGATTATCTGCAGAGAATGTGAGTGGTTCGTCTCTAAATATTGCAGAAGTGATGGGTAATTTTAATGTAGATGTACAATGGGCCAATTTAAAAACCGATTTACGGCTCACGTCGAGAGAATCTCCTCATACGCAGCCCCATAATCGATTCGGTGCTTCATTCGCCATAGGCGATATTTTAGATATTCATCTGGGAGATCATTATCCCAGATTTAGTCCATTCACCATTGATGGGAAGCGGGTGCGTGGAATGGGATTGGATGCAAATTTAAAAGGGGTTCGATTCCAATATGTCAGTGGAGATTTAAACCGGGCTGTCCATGAACGAGGCGGAGTGGGCGGGGGATACCAATTAATCCATGATTTAACATCCACTAATTTAAATGGTTCTAAAACATATTACTTGGATCGAACAGGCTTTATGTTCAAACGTAAAGTAAGGGGATTTAAATTATCAACGGAATTGTTTTCACGAATAAAAGCCAGTGTGAATTTAATGTCTGTAAGAGATGATACTTCTTCCGTTAATCGGACTTTGAATAATACAATATTCCCTTCAGATTCGTTGGTGTTCGGGGTGACACCGGGGAATTATAATTATGATGAATTCAATACATTAATTACTGCCGCAGGTCACAAATTGGATGCACCCAAATCACATTGGGCAGGGCAGAAACCTCAGGATAATATTGTATTTGGTTTCAATATTGGCACCATATTTGACAATAGAAAATTAACTTTGGATTTTGATTGGAATATGAGTCTTCATAATAGGGATATTTGGGATGGCGTTATGTCCATTGCTGATCTTGATACGGCATTAGATGATTCATTAGATGGATATATAGGTCTCCAATATGATGAAGATGGTAATGAAATTACTGGCGTGACCAAAATAAGTACCGATCAGATATTTATTGATCCGGAGAAATTAAAAGACCTATTCATCATCAATACCAATATGAGCCCATTGGTCCCCATTGATCTAAATGCATATGGATCGAGCCCTATCTCTTCTATCATCAATATGCCATCGTCCGCTTTTAATATAAAATTACGGGGCAATTATTCCCGGAATAGTATCCTCGTTGAATATCGCCAAATTGGTCCAGAATATGTCTCTTTAGCCAACCCGTTTTTGAGAAAAAATACACGTCAATTTATTATTTCTGACCGGGTGACCCTTTTAGATCGAAAAATGTTTCTCAATATTGGTTTTAAGCATTTGGATAATAAAATTCTTAGAACAACCGTAACACCATTAAACACCAATACATTTTTTATGAATCTAACTTTTTTAATGGGACCAGATATGCCTACGTTTGTGGTTAACTATCAATCCATTGGAAAAAATAATGAAAAAACCCGATTGGATTCAGTGGGCAGTCAAACGGTGGATTTAAGAGAAGATTCTAAGGCGGCGACAAGTATGATGGCCGTGACAATGCCATTTACCAGTGGTGACATTAAACAAAACCTCACAATCAACATGGGAAGCGTAGCCAATTTAGATAACTTGAAGAATAAAAGAAGTTCGACCTATCTATTCCCAAAAACAGATTCAAAAACTAGTTCGATTAGTTTGTCTTCAACATTTCCTAGTCAATTGAAGACTGTTGCTTTAATCAGTCAGACGAAACTCCAAATTCCCTCTATGAGCGGAGCTAGATTAATCAAAACGCCCTATACATGGACGTATGTGTCATTATCGGCAAATCAAAAATTCCTTCAAGATAAAATGCTGGCCAGAGGTACTATTTCATTATTGAATAGCAAAAGTCAAATCAAATCTCAATTATTGGGTTTTAGGGCAGGCGCCGATTATCGCATTCAGGAAAATTTATCCGCATCCATCATTGGGCAGATTCGATTCAATTATGTACCCAACTATAAAAAAGATAAGGTAGATAATGATGGGGATGGAAAGATCGATAATGCAGGTGAAGTATTGGATATAAATTCCTCAGGAATCATACTGACACTTCAATATAACTTTTAGATATGCAAGTGAAAGTAAAAGATATACAAAAGTACATCCAAGGCAGTTGGGTGGGCTGGGTTATCACTTTTGGCGCCATCGTCATTGTTTCTTTAGCCCATTGGATTGGTGTATTCGATTCCATAGAACTAAAAACTTATGATTACCGTTTTAACTCCGTTCGGGGACCCTTAACCGGGTGGACAGCATCAGATTCATCCTATATCAACAAAGGAACGGATGTAGTGCTTTTAGAGGTGGATGATGAAGCCTGGCGTTTGATGCCTGAAGAATGGCCTTATCCCAGAGGTAGTGTGTGGGGAAGAGTTGTCAGAAATCTTTATAAAGCCGGTGCCAAGGTTATTGTATTTGATATCCAGTTCGATTCGCCTGAAAATCGGTCAGAAATCTATCAGGATTTGATCCAATCCACCACACCGGAGTATATCATTGATCAAGTGCCTCATGTGAGGGATACCACCCAAGCCGGATATATTTGGGAATCTTTATCTTATCTAATCCCTCGCCACGGTGATAAAATTTTAGGTGAAGCCATTACAGAAGCACAAATGTTCGGGACCACCATTGTGATGAATGTGAAAATGGTAACTGAACCGACACTGGTACCACCTCAATATATTGCCTATCCTGTGGAGCCTGTGGTCAAAGCGAAACCAGAGATGGGTCTGATTAATGATCAAATGGATTCAGATGGCTTTTCTCGACGATATGCTTTATTTGGTGAAATGGCCCATGAGCCTGACAAATATTATTTAACGCTTGCTGTGAAAGCCTTTAAAGCATTCAAAGGAATTCCAGATTCTGCCAAGCCAATTTTTGATCGAGATGCCCTAACGTGGGATTATGGCGGGCATAGCATTAATGCCTATGGCGCAGGAAATTCATTTTTGGTGAATTATTACGGTCCCCCATCTGGATATAAATACAGAGGTGAAGAAAATCTCCCGGCATGGGGTACTTTCCCAAAATATTCATTGGCTTACGTGATTGATACAGAGGATGTGACTTTAAGGAATCCGATTGAAGATATAGATTGGATGAGCCAATTTTTGCCTGGTGAAATTCCTGAGTGGATTAAAGCTATTGATGATCCTGTGGAGCGAAAAGAAATGATGGATGCTATGGGTATTGGTGAGGAGTTTGATATCACTCAGTCCCCATTTTATAATAAGATTGTAGTGATTGGCACTTCAGTTGAGGTCCACCATGATTATAAACAAACGCCCTATTATAATTTTTGGGGTATTCAGCAATTAACACCGGGAATGGAAACCCACGGGAATGCCATTCAAACCTTAATCGATAATAATTATATTCAAGTTTTGGGTGGTCAATTGACGGAACTGATTTATGGCTTCCCTATAAGCCACGCCTTGATGATTGCATTAATGAGCTTTATTGCCTTTCTGATTTTATCCTATTTAAACCCTGTGGTAGCTGGTATCCTGATTATATTAGAAGGTATCATCTATTTTGCCATTGCCTGCGGATTATTTGTAGATGACCTATTTTGGTTGATCAAACATAATTTGTTGCAAATTCTGCCTGAATCAACAGTACTCAATAACCCCAATATATTTAATACTGATTTGCCGGGAATTGGTGATTCACTGGTCATCCCGATTGTAGCCCCTTTGGTAGGTTTGTTGGCGACTTATACGGGAAATGTGATTTATAAATTCATTGTAGAACAAAAGGACAAGAAATTTTTGAAGAGTACTTTTGGTGCGTATATATCACCGGATTTAATTGATCAAATGTATTCCGATAAACAAGAACCGAAGTTGGGTGGTGAAGCAGGATACCACACGGCCTTCTTTTCAGATATCCAGAGTTTTTCATCATTCTCAGAAGTGCTAGAACCAGAGCGGATGGTGAGTCTTATGAATGAATATTTAACTGAAATGACCAATATTCTTCTTGAGCACAAAGGTACGCTAGACAAGTATATCGGCGATGCAATTGTAGCCTTTTACGGTGCACCTGTTCCATTAGAAAATCATGAATATCATGCCTGTTTCACTGCGTTGGAGATGGAAAAGAAATTGGTTACCATGAGGGAGCAATGGGCATCAGACGGCGATTGGCCAGAAGTGGTCCATAATATCCGACATCGGGTGGGTTTGAACTCAGGCGAAATGGTTACGGGGAATATGGGTTCATCCATGCGCATGAATTATACGATGATGGGTGACACGGTGAACTTAGCCGCACGGTTAGAACCAGCGGCAAAATATTATGGTGTATATCTTTTAGTGGCAGAAAACACTAAAAAGGCTGTCGCCAATCAATTTGAATGGCGATTCTTAGACTTTCTCAGGGTGAAAGGGAAGAATAAGCCCGTAAAGGCCTATGAACTTATTTCTTTAAAGGATGAAATGACCAATGATCAATCTCAATTGGTTCAAGCCTTTAATGCGGGGATGGATCTATATCAAAAACGAGATTGGACAAAAGCAAAAA
>DKLW01000020.1:0-3099 GCA_002455835.1 Fidelibacterota bacterium UBA6630
AGCCATGCCTCTCGCAATCAGTGGCTGCATATCTTCTGGTACGCTTGGTCCACAAGGTCCTCAAGGGAAAGTTGGACCTGCCGGTATGCCCGGTGAAAGGGGCGAAAGAGGTGAACGAGGCGAGGAGGGCATACCAGGGCAACCGGGGAAAGATGGTAAATCTGTTTCACCTGTATTGATGAAAGAATTAGAAAAAGCATTAAAAGATATAACCTCTGGTGGCCAGAAAATGGTGTTAGAAGCCATGGATGCCATGCCGGAACAAGTGATCAGTACGGTTCATTTCCGTTTTGGTATATCGGAGATGGGATTTGCACTGTTAACCTCTGATGGTCGTATTTTTATTATGAATAATAAAAATCCAGTCACATCGGGCGATAGGTTCACATATTCAAGCCGTGTATCCACTGATGACCATAAATTTGTTTCTTTGACTGTTTTGCCCGGTGGAGAAGGGTCGAAACAATTATTTCTCGCCATGGCCTCGGATGGTCATACATTTATATCCGATGATCTGAAGACCTGGACTCAAAAGGATCCACTGAAACTAAATTGATTGGATAAAACTATGGGGAAGCTGAATCGCATGCAAGGGATTGTTTATTCTACTGATCCTGATTTTAAACCAGAAAATGATCATGATACAGTTGAAAAAGCAGACTGCCAGAATTTGCGTGTACACCTTGACCGGCGAAAAGCAGGCAAAATTCTAACCATCGTTAAAGGATTTATAGGCAGTCAGTCCGATTTATCTTCATTAGGCATATCTTTAAAAAAGAAATGCGGTGTTGGAGGTACGGTCAAAAATAATGAAATTTTAATCCAGGGAAATGTGCGTGCAAAAGTCATTTCTCTATTAATTCAAGAAGGTCATATTGCAAAACCATCAGGTGGATAGGTAATTATCATCAAACATAAAACTGAGATAAATTCAACAATGAAAAATTTTAAAAAATTTCTAATGGTAGCCGCGTTTTTAGGCCTCTGGTCCTGTGCTGAGAAAGAAACTGCATCCAAAACAGCTACATTTTTAGTTACTACCAATGTTAGGGGTCAGCTTGACCCCTGTGGATGAAAAGCTAATCCACTGGGCGGTCTGCCTAGAAGAGCAACCTATATAAACCAGGTAAGGGAAAGCGGTGTTGATCCGATTCTAATTGATGCTGGAGATGCCCTCTTTGAAAATAATTACTTGGTAAAAGGTAAAGAAGCATCATCAATATTAAGAGCTAAAACCGTACTTGAATCCACAGCAAAGATGGGTGATTATTTCTATAATGTTGGAGAAAGTGATTTTGCTGCAGGGTTCCAGTTTTTGAAAGAAATGGAATCTAGCGCTGGAACATTCTTTTTATCATCGAATCTGGTCATGACCGAATCTGGCCAATTAGCATTCAATGATCATGTCATATTAGAGAGGAACGGTCTAAAGATTGGTGTTTTTGGTATTACATCATCTATTTCTGATGGAATAAAAGAAGTGGTGGTAAAGGATTTTATAACAGTGGCAAAGGAAAAAATAAATAAGTTAAGACCCCAGGTTGACGTATTAGTTATGTTACTTAATTCCACTCGTGAAGAATCAGATAAAGCCATAAAAGATTTTGCAGGTATCGATTATATTTTCTCTAGTAGAGAGGCATCCAGAACACGTCCAGATCGGATACAAAAAGCAGATGAGCCAAAAAGATATTGTTTTGGTATACAGGGTAAATATATCGGTTTGTTTGATGTAAAAATTGCGGAAAAAAATAAACCAATTCATGATGTTACTTCGGCCATGATGACAGTTAAAATATTTGAAGATCGACTTAACAATCTTCAAAAGAAAAATCCCAATAAACCTTTAGAGGAGGTTTATAGAAACAACCCAAATGTACTTAACATGGTTCAACGGTTCAAAACTGGTGTAACTCAGTCCAAAAAGGAATTGAAAGATGCTACTAATACATCTTTTTATTCGTTAATAGCATTAAATGGAACAGTTCCCAGTGAAAAATCATTATTAAAATTGGTAGATCAAACTTTAGACCGCTGTTCCGAATTGGATAAAGAAGGGGCACGCACCCTCCCTTAATGGATATACGCACACCATTGGGTCAATCGGTCCTTTTACTTTTTTTATCCTGTATCGTTGGTTTTGGGTCAAATCTAGTCCGGACCGAAAAATCAATTCCTTGGATTGCAGAAAAATTGGCAGTATTAGAATTGGTGGATACAGAATCAGATGCAACAATCTTGGCCGCCATATCTATTGATCAAGCCAAATCATTTTATGATGATGGTGTTTTGTTTGTGGATGCACGTGATGAGGGATACTACAACCAAGGTCATATTCAAGGCGCCATGAAGAATGCATTTCTCATGGAAATAATATTTAATATTGAGGCACTCCAATCCAAGGATGCACCATTGGTGGTTTATTGTGGCGATCCGGGATGTGGAGATAGTGAAGAGCTTGCATACAATTTGAAGGATTCTGGTTTTACGAAACTGTATGTATTTAAAGGGGGGTGGCTTGAATGGTCTGCCGCTGCTTATCCCAGCGAGGTGGTTAAATGACCCGGTATTTTAAAGGTCCTGTTGTATTAATTGCCCGTTTAATTTTGGGTGGCGTATTTATTTATGCCAGTTTAGATAAAATTGCCCATCCAGTTGAATTTGCGAAAGCCATCGGTAATTACCATGTGGTTCCATTTGGGTTAGAAAACCTGATGGCATTGGCATTGCCCTGGCTGGAGTTAATTGCCGGTATTTGCCTCATCGCTGGTATCATGGTGGATGGTGCCACGATTATGGTCATTCTCATGAATATTGTATTTATTTTCGCCATCTCTCAAGCCTTGGCTCGAGGTATCAGTATTGAGTGCGGTTGCTTCTCGGTAACGACAGAAGGTGGCGATAATATTGGTATTCAAACTATACTCAGAGATATAGGGTATTTGGTATTGGCAACAGTGGTTTGGTACCGACAGGAAAAACAATTGGAATTCTTCCCAAAATCAGTTTGACAGGGGAAGATAAAACTTTAAATTTTCGCCGCTCAAATCAAGGTATTGTCTCGATTTAATATTATTGCGAGAGTAGCTCAGCTGGTAG
>DKLW01000077.1:0-23598 GCA_002455835.1 Fidelibacterota bacterium UBA6630
TTTCCAAAAACAAATTTGTCTGATAAATAGCAAGTATGTAATTTTAATATATGCGAGAGTAGCTCAGCTGGTAGAGCACCACCTTGCCAAGGTGGATGTCGCGAGTTCGAACCTCGTCTCTCGCTCCACTAAAAGCCTTCGTTTTATGACGGGGGCATTTTTGTAGCCTATAAGTCAAATAGAATCAAGTAATTCCAAATAATAACTAAAAGCAGCGTATCCATTTGTAGATTATATAAAGTAGGTATATCTCTGATTAAGTTTGATATAATGGAAACAGAAAATCCCTCAAATTAATAAATCTAAAAAATAAATTATTTATATGAAGTTATGAAATTGATTTAAAACTAACTAAATGAAACTCTTTTGGGTTAAATAAAGACCTTAATAATGATAATTAAATTATAAATTTCACAGTATTTATCCCTGTATTTAAATAATAATCTGGATTTCGAGTGGTAAAGTTTCCAAAGATGATCATTGCAACGATTATGACAGTATCTATTTTAAGCCAAACAATAAATGGTGTTAGAGTAAGCCCCCCACGAATTGAAGGTAGCGAAATAATAATGGATGGCTATTTAGATGAAAGTGTGTGGGCGCAGGCAGAGAGCGTTAAAAACTTCCAAACCTATTTGCCAGTGGATGGCCGCTCCGCAGAAGATAATACGGAAATAAAGGTTTGGTATAGTTCCACTGCAATTTATTTTGGTATTGTTGCAGATGAAATACATGGCAAGGTTCAGGCAACGATGGCTGACAGGGATAATTTGGATCGAGATGATTTTATAACAATAATCTTGGATACCTACGATGACCAAAGATCTGCGTTTTCGTTTTCCGTTAACCCCTACGGGCAGCAAGCTGATGGTATACTGACTGATTTAAATGGTGGTTCTGGTCGACATTCGAGTCTGCCATTTAGAATTGATGATAATCCTGATTTTATTTTCTTTTCTAAAGGAAATTTGAACTCGAAGGGCTTTACTGTTGAAGTAAAAATTCCATTAAAAAGTATACGCTACCAAAATAAAGATGTACAAGATTGGGGATTTAATGTTCTCCGTAAGATACAGCATTCAGGTTATTGGAGCGTCATGGGCAATACGCGGATCGGAAAAGGATCATTCTTAAAACAGGGTGGATCCTTGGTAGGATTTTCCGGGTTTACAAAGGTAAAAAATTATTCCATCACTCCAGAGATCCGAGGTGATTTATCTAGAGGATTAAATGAATCAAAATATGTATCGAATAATTCCGATCCGTTGGGCATAAATTTCCGTTATGGTGTTTCCAGTAACCTCACATTCAACGCAACAGTAAACCCAGACTTCTCTCAGATAGAAGCAGACGTGGCTCAGGTTAATTATGACCCCCGACGTGCAATTTATTATCCAGAAAAAAGACCCTTTTTTATTGATGGAATTGAATTATTCCAAACACCAACACGATTAATTTATACACGTCGAATCATTAATCCTGCAGGTGCGGGAAAAATTGCAGGAAAAATTGGAAAAACTACGATCGGTCTAATTTCTGCGATCGATAATAAGGGAAGTTCATTAAGCTCCATTGAACCCGTTAACATCAACGTTTTACGATTGAAAAGAGATTTATCTGGACAGGATCATATAGGATTGGTTATAACAGACTTGCATCAAAGTAGGGAAGGTAATCGCGTATTTGCTCTAGATGGGAAATTGATTAAAAATGAAATATATTCGTTCAGATACCAAGGTGGATATAGTCAAACCAACCAAAATGGAGGAAAGGGGAGTTGGGTGCCGATGTGGGATTTAGCTGGAAATATGAATGGCAGATTTTGGCGAACCTCATTAGGCTTTAAAGGCTTCCATACTGATTTTAACCCGGCTGTGGGTTTTCTAGAAAGGGATGATTATGTAACCTTATCATCAAGTGTGACGAGGATTTTTTATGGTGAAAAAGACAAATTAGTAGAAAAACTGAATCTTTCACTGCGTTTGTCAGGGAATTGGAACTATCTGGCATTCACCTTAAATGACCCACCTGAAGATATTCGCTTATATCCTGGCTTTTCTATGCAGTTAAAAGGTGGGTGGCGCATATCGAACTTTACATGGATTGAAAAATTTGGCTATCCAAAGCAATTTTATACAAATTATTATTTAAAATCTAAAAATAGATTTATTGCATATTCAGGTACAAAAGCTCTGGCAAACTATGGCATGATGTTCACCTTATTCTTTCCTCAAAAGGAAAAAATTTCGGGTAATATAAAAGTTGGGTACGGTCGAGATCCAAACTATGAGGAGTGGGCTCCAGGAAATATTACTATTATAGAATCCTCATTAAATTTTACTCCCAATGACCAAATCCGATTATTTATTTTATACAACCAACAACATAATTATAGACCAAGCGATGGTACTCTGGTCTCATCGAATAAGAGGCCTCGAATTAAAGTGGAATATCAAATTACACCTTCCATATTTTTAAGAGGTGTGATTCAATATGATTCTAGATATAGGGATGCATTACGAGATAACTCAAGATCTGAATTACCCGTTTACGTCCAAAATTCAGATGGGGATTATTCCAAAACTAAACAATTATACCAGAATGATATTACAGCTGATTTTTTATTTTCTTATAGACCCAATCCGGGCACTCTGATTTTTATCGGCTATGGATCAGCTCTGACAGAGCCGGAGACCCTGAAGTTTAGGTCAATGACAAGACAGATGGACCGATTTTTCTTAAAATTGAGTTATTTATTCCAATCATGAAACGAATTGTTCTTTCCCTGATTATTTTTGGTCCGATCATCCTATTGCTTGTATTTATTCTATTGGTTTTATCAGGTGTATTGGCATTAAAGCCAACAATTTAATTTAGGATTTTTTCTCAGGAAGAAGCACCTTCATGGTGGGGTAGGGTATATTGATTTGATTGGCTGAGAATTGCTTATATATCTCTGTATTGACTGCATCCACAGTTCGGCCGCGAATCTCTGGTTTATAAATCCAGAACAATAACTGTAGTCGAATCCCCGATTTTGCAAATTCACGGAATCGAACGCGGGGTTCCGGGTGATTCTGCACGTTGTTATTTTCAATGGCGATATTCTTCAGAAGGTCCTTGACCGCATCAATATCGGACCCATAGGCCACAAGTAGCGTGATGCGAACCCTTTCAATATCTTCCGGTCCGCCACTTTCGTTTACAATTTTTGATGCCGCAATGACGGAGTTGGGGATGGTGATTTCAATATCATCTCTAGTCATAAAGCGTGTGGATCGCAATCCCATACTTTTTACATAGCCCCGTTCTCCTGTATCCAGTTGGATATAATCCCCTTCTTTAAATGGGGAGTCGGCCATGAGAAAAATACCTGCAAAAAAGTTGGCTACCGTATCCTTGGCGGCCAAACCGAGAACAACACCCAAAACACCGGCAGAGGCAAGAATACCATTAATATTAATATCCCAGCTGAGGAATATAAAATAAGCGCCGAAAAGTCCGATGGCAATCTTCCCTAAATTATTAAATAGGGGGAGGGTTTTGGTTTGGAGGAGTCTATTTGTGGTTCGCCCTGATGTCCACTCCATGGAAATAATAAACACTTTAGAAATGAGAAATAACCAAATAAGAATGGTGGCCGTTTTAAAAATACCCACCAAGGCAAAATCTATATATTCAGGCAGATTGGCTGTTTTAACCGCCATGCCAAATCCAATGAATAGGATGGAGTAGAAAATAGGCCGGTGGAGGAGGCTAATTATTTGATCGTCCAAATCCGTTTTTGTTTTGGACGCAATCCGTTTTAGAATGCCCGTAAAGACCAAATCCGCAATTTTGGCCATGATAATGGATCCAAAAATGATGATGGCGCTACGGATTAAATGATTGGCAATCAGCGTATTGTAATTGTCGTTTAACCATTCCATAATGGCAGATAATATAGACATAGTTTTTGTTTCTTGGCTACGATATGTAA
This sequence comes from Fidelibacterota bacterium UBA6630, assembly GCA_002455835.1. Taxonomy (GTDB): domain Bacteria; phylum Fidelibacterota; class Marinisomatia; order Marinisomatales; family TCS55; genus TCS55. Next base: position 3,980 of record DKLW01000077.1, read on the forward strand.
ATAGTCATCTCGTTTTAATCTATATTAAAATAAATTATACCATTCAGTCGGAGGTTATTTTATGATAAAACGAATCATAATTTGTTGTTTTGCCGTATTATTGCCGATTATGGCCAATGGTAATGATGCAGATAAGTTAAAACAAGAATCAGTTCAATTGGTAGAGGATCAGGCAAAACTCATCCAGGAAATTGTCGATATGATCTTCAGTTTTGGCGAGTTGGGTTTTCAAGAAATTGAGACATCTAAATACCTGACGGATATTTTAGCTGAAAATGGGTTCAAAATTACCCATGGGATTTCAGGTATTCCCACGGCATGGATTGCGGAATGGGGTAAGGGTAAGCCTGTAATTGCTTTGGGATCCGATATTGACGGTATCCCCAAATCATCCCAAATGCCAGGCGTGGCCTATCACAAGCCCATGATTGAAGGCGCTCCAGGGCACGGCGAGGGCCATAATTCAGGCCAGGCTGTTATTGTGGCTGCAGCCATTGCTATGAAAGAGGTTATGGAGAAGAATCGGATCAAAGGGACACTTAAGATCTGGCCAGGCGTGGCAGAAGAACTGGTGGCCACCAAAGCCTATTTCGTTAGAGATGGTTTTTTTAAGGATGTAGATGCTTGTATTTTCACCCACGTAAGCAGCAATCTCTCCGTGACCCACGGTCAAGCCAGTGGAAATGGATTGCTATCTGTTGAATACACATTTGAAGGCAAAACGGCCCATTCTGCCGGTTCACCCTGGAGAGGTAAAAGTGCCTTGGATGCGGTGGAACTCATGAATATTGGGTGGAACTTTAAGCGCGAGCATCTTCGTCCACCCAATCGAATCCATTATGTGGTAACCGATGGCGGAGATCAGCCTAATGTGGTACCAAAACGGGCCTCTGTATGGTATTATCTCCGCGAATTGGATTATGACCATATAATGGAGTTATTTGATTATTCAAATGAAATTGCAGAAGGGGCTGCGCTTATGAGCGGAACAAAACTAATCTCCACACGAATTCTTGGTTCTGCCTGGCCCCGCCATTTCAATGAACCTATCGCAAGAGCCATGTACCAAAATATCAAAATGGTCGGATTGCCTATATGGGATGACAATGATCAATCCCTTGCCAAAGCGGTCCAAAAAGAAGCGGGAAATAAAGAATTGAAAGGATTAGCTACGGAGTTGGATTCACTTAGAGGTGGTGTTACTAGTCGAAATAATTGGGGTGGGGGCTCTGATGATATTGGCGATATCAGCTGGGCCGTACCGACAGTTACGCTTCGATTTCCTTCAAATATCCCCGGACTTCCCGGCCACAATTGGTTAAATGGGATCGCCATGGCAACTCCCATCGCCCATAAAGGTGCCGTTGCCGGCGCCAAAGTGACGGCCATGACTCTGGTAGATCTTTTTACAGATAAGGAACTAGTTAAGGGTGCAAAAAAATACTTTAATAAACAGACGCAAGAGACGCAATATAAGCCGATGGTTAGGAAAGCTGATGAACCTGCAATTGAATTGAATGCGGGTATTATGAATACATATCGGAATGAAATGAAAAAGTATTATTATGATCCAAGCAAGTATGAAACTTACCTGGATCAATTGGGAATCAAGTATCCAACTGTAAAAAAATAAGTTAAAATTATCATTAGAAATCTAACCACTATTTTTCTTCTTGCACTAACGGCATGTCAATTAAAGGAGGGAAATGGCTCCACAGCATGAAATATATGCAGAAGGAGGCCATTATTATGATCCAATTTATGGGGATTATGTGATAAAATTTGAAGGTGTACCTTTCATTGATAAAGATTGGTAAGGTATTAAAATGGAAAATTATTCAATCATTCAAATCGTTCAAATATTGATTGGTGCATTTTTAGGTGTTGCCATGGTCCAGTCCGGTGTAGATAAAATCACCGATTGGAAAGGAAACCACAATTGGCTGGTCAGCCATTTCTCTAATAGTTTTTTAGCTCAATTTGTTACGCCCATGCTGGGAACAGTGACGTCCTTAGAAACCATTGGTGGACTATTACTCCTATTTGGTGCCGGTAATGGCTTTATTTATGGTGATACGTATTATGTGCTTTGTGGCCTCCTAGTAATTGCAATAAACCTTTTGGCACTGTTTTTTGGTCAGCGGATTGCAAAAGACTATGAAGGTGCAGCTGTGCTGGTCAATTATTTTATTCTAACCATTATTGGTTTACTCACATTTCACAACTAATTCAGAGGATTTTATGAAATCATTATTTTTGTTCATTACTTCTATAGGGCTAATCGGATGTGCGCCACCGCAGGCAAAATCTAGTACTGATGGTAATCAACTGGGACCCATTGCCACCCAATTTAAATCAAATGGTAATCAACTGATCCATGCGGCAATGACGGATACAGCCGGGTTTGAACGATTAACTGAATTGTGCGATACGTTTGGTCCCCGATTCAGCGGTTCAGAAAATTTAGAAAAATCCATCGATTGGATACTGGAAGAAATGAAAGCTGATGGGTTAGATAATGTTCATGGTGTGGATGTTATGGTACCCAAATGGGTGAGAGGCAATGAATCGGCCCAAATGGTCGCCCCGTACCAAAAAAAGTTGGCCATGTTGGGCTTGGGTGGCAGTATCGCCACACCGACTAAGGGTATTACAGCAGACGTAATGGTAGTGAGCAGCTATGAGGATTTGGAAGCGCGCGCTTCTGAAGCCAAAGGGAAAATTGTATTATTTAATGTCCCATTTACGAATTATGGACAAACCGTTCAATATCGATCTGGTGGTGCTATCGCCGCTGCCAAAGCTAGTGCTGTAGCCAGTCTTATTCGTTCTGTTGGGCCATTTTCCATGAATACACCTCATACAGGAAATAGCCGGTATGAAGAAGGGGTTAAGAAAATTCCTCACGCTGCCATAACGGTTGAGGATGCAGCCATGATCGCACGAATGTATGAACGAGGGGATAAAGTCACTATCCAATTGAACATGGAAGCCCGCACCGAGCCCGATGCATTATCTAGAAATGTGATGGCAGAAATTAAAGGGAGTGAATTCCCCGATGAAGTCATCGTTTTAGGAGGCCATATTGATAGCTGGGATGTAGGTCAAGGCGCCATGGATGACGGCGGCGGATGTGTGGCTGCATGGCAAGCTGTAAAGCTCATGAAAGATTTAGGTATTCACCCCAAACGAACAGTACGCGTTGTCTTGTGGACCAATGAAGAAAATGGCCTGCGTGGGGGAAATGCATATCGAGACGCTCACATGGATGAATTAAAGGACCATATTCTGGCCATGGAATCGGATGCAGGTGTATTTAAACCTCAGGGATTTGGGTTCAGTGGTTCAGATGAAGCACTGAAAATGCTCCAAGATATTGGCACATTACTTTATCCTATTGATTCTGGTATAATCACTAAAGGCGGTGGTGGTGCAGATATTGGACCCATTATGAGAGAAGGCGTCCCTGGGATGGGATTGAGAGTGGAAGGCAGTAAATACTTCTGGTATCACCATACAGATGCCGATACTATGGATAAGTTAGACCGCGATGAATTTAATCGATGTGTGGCTACCATGGCCGTCATGGCATATGTGGTTGCAGATATGGATGAACGGCTTCCACGTTAATTATTAGATCATTTTACTGCTTTTATACCGATAAGAATTATCACTAATTTTACGCAACAGGGGAAATCATTTTGAAACGCTATAACTTACCCATAATTATGCTTGTTTTGTTCACCCAAATTTGGGGACAAGATGTCCGGGCTACAATCCAATCCGGGCCGATTAATTATTTAGATACATTGCCTGAGCGACCACTTTGTGCATTACCTGAGCTAACCCAGGATTTTGAGCGAAAACATCTTGAGAAGATGGAGCGAAATTATCCTGGTGTTTATGCAAAGATGCGAGTACCACCAGTTTTGAAAAAATCAGCTGAGGTAGGATCAATTCAAAAATTTTGGGTCATTGTGGATGATGATGATGGTGGAACAAAGTCAGAAGAAGTTGTTGCTGAAATGCTTGCAAAAGGTGAACACACTGCGATTTGGGCCGATACGAGCAAACTTGCTACTGCTAATAATATTTCTGCATCCTTAGCAGAACAATATGTAAAATTATTAGAACAAAGCACTCCTTCAGGGTCCGTTGATTCAACAAAAGGAGTTTATGATATAGAATTAGAGTATTTTGGCTCACCTCCAGATTATGATGGTGATGGTATTGTTGATTTCCTTTTTGCCGACATTTATACAGGGGCTGGAGGATATTTTCGACCGATGGATCAAACCAATTATACTGGCAGTAACCGAAGGGATATACTTTATATAGATATCTTTGCAGGTGTTTCATATACTGAGGGAACTCTATCTCATGAGCTCCAGCATTTAATACATTATAATTATGATCAAAATGAATCAACTCAATTTAATGAAGGACTTAGCGAAGTTGCGACTATTATCTGTGGTGGAAATTATATATCTCATGCACACTATTTAAATCAGGCAGATGAAATAGGGTGGACGTGGGAGTCTTCAGCAGCTCATTATTCCATGGCCTCATTGTTCTCCATTTATTATGTAGAGCAATTGGGGTTAAGTGCAATTAAAGATTTTGTACAAATGACTGTGGGCGGTTATCCAAAACAAAGTTGGCAGGCATTTGACCAACTGTTAAGCAAATATGGTCAAAATATGGGTCATAAGGGATGGCTCATGAATTGGTTTACGGCAAACTATTTGAACAATAAAATATTTGACCCAAAGTATGGATATACTCTTTGGATGCCCATGTCTGCAAGAGTATCGGCAAAGCATTTGACTGGACAAATAGAATCGTCCGGAAATATGGTAAAAGATTTTGGAGTCAATTACATTGAATATTTATCGTCTACTGATTCAATGGAAATCACATTTGCAGCCAGCGATGGTGTCCCAAATTATCGATCATTAGAATATAATGACACCACCATAGTGGTCAATTCTTTATCGAATGGAATAAAGCATATACTCAACCATAATAATTTAAAAGTAAAAAGTGCAACTTTTATTGTTGCCAGTACAAATAGTCAATCTTTTTCATACGATTATGTTTCTGATGGAACAGATGCTTCAGGATGGACTGGTTTCGAAGTTTTAGCTTATGATGATGACGATCCAGATTTATTTACCACTTCGGATGGAAGTCAATTTGGTTATCTAGGGTGGGGAAACAATACTGCCGGTCGTGGCTGGGGAGTATCATTTGACCCAAAAATGACTGTAAATCAACTGGTTGAATTGAATGTTATGGTGGGTTTTGCTCAAGAATTTAGTGGTAGTACGACTTCCCCAAATGCTGATAAAGATTTTTATATTTATTTCTTTACAGTTACAGACCCTTCAACTGGTGAAGTACAAAGCATCATGGATCCAATACTTTGGTCCACTTCACGAACAGGGATAACAGGTGACTTTTCTACAATAGACCTAACACCTTATAAAGATCAGCTATCTAATTTAGGTCCACTTGTCATAACAGTTGTGGACGATGATACAATAGGTACTTATTTTGCTATGGATAAAAATGCTAAGGGCAAGAATTATACTTTCGCTTATAATTATAATAATAGTGGCGTATTAGACTCAATGAAGAACTTTTCTGTTGGGGGCGAATCTTTGAATGGTTGGAATTATATGTTTAGAGCATCGTTTTATGTTGCAGATAATACAATTCCAAATATTCAAGCTGGTTATATGCAGCACCCTACTTTCACGGATGTTATGAAAGTGTATATAGTTGGAAATTCAATTTTAAGCCCCGATCACATGACCATTACTGCCAATAATGCTGGATATGAATCTGTATTGGATGTACAAGCGGTAGCCTCAAACGACTCGTTATTGTTGGTTGAGCAATTTAAGCTTAATACTTCTGGGGCGTTGGATATCAGTGTGAAAGGAACATTGCGGTACGGCCGAACGAGTATTGATACCACATTCAAGTATAATGTGAATTACACGTTATCAAAAGTAGGTGGTGATGTGGCATCAAGAGATGGGATTTACACCATCTCAATTCCCGAAAATAGTCTAAGTGAAGATAGCTATGTTATCGTTGGGAAAGACCCTTCAGGACCGGGAACTGTCACCATGTATAATGACCTAGTCATGGGGACCATATATACAGCAGGACCCATCGGTAAAACGCTTGCAACTGGTGCGACTATATCGTTGGCATTGAACGGAATGGATGCAGAAGCGTTATCCATTGGCTATTGGGATGGAGAAGTCTGGCGGGAGCTTAGGTCTTCTATGTCTGCCGATGGTACATCTTTAGAAGGAATTGGCACCCATTTAGGCCATTATGCTTTAATTGCCAAAGGAAGCGGCATGCCATTGGCCGTGGATGAAAAATTAATGATTCCAACTGAATACGCTTTGGCGCAAAATTATCCAAACCCATTTAATCCTGAAACGCGGATTCATTATGAATTGCCTGAATCGGGCCATGTCCGCCTGGTGATTTATGATATACTGGGTAGAGAGTTGGTGCAATTAGTGAATACTCAACAAGGCCCAGGTCGATATCATATACTCTGGAAGGGAGAAGATGCGTCCGGATTGCCTGTGAGCAGCGGTATTTATTTTTATCAACTGAAGTCCGGTTCATTTTCTGAAACAAAGAAAATGGTGGTTTCCCGATGAAAATGCAATTTGTAAAATATTTCATGACAACATCAATTCTATTCATTGTGGGTTGTGATAAAGAAAGCGATCCATCTTTTGAAATCACCATTGATCCAATAGAATATCAATATGGTAAGGTAGAAGTGAATGACCTGCTCGTCCAAAGAGTACGGATTAAAAACACAGAAAATTCTTCCGAATCATTCGTGGGTGAAATAGTCATTATGGACTCTCCTGCATTTACCATGGATTTTAGTGGTGCCCTTACATTGGCCAAAAATGAATCGAAAGAAATTACTATTACCTTTAAACCTACTGCGGCCCAACAGTACTCTGGAAAATTGGTAGTAAAAAATGAGTATATATTAAAAGAAATGTATCTTTATGGTGAAGGAGTCGCACCTGTATCATTTTCCTTTAATAACTCTAAACTTCAATTTGGATTGGTAAAAGATGGTGAATCGAAAGATCTTGAGCTTGTGATTACAAATAGTCAATCATCAGGATCTGATGCAGAGATAGATTTAAGTTTAGCTGCTGGTGATTTTTCAATCCTTGGAGGCTTAACAACCTATGTTATACCCCCAGGTAATATTGAAACAGTGGTAGTGCGTTATACTCCCACTGTGACTATATCTACTAAGAATCTTCAAGTCAGTCATAATAGTACAATAATGCCTAGCCCAACAAATATTCCATTAAGCGGTATAATGGATGAAACAAATTTCATTTATACAAACATAAATAATGGTTGGACTCAATTTGAAACTGGAAATTATGAAGATAGTCGTCAGTTTTTCCAAGATGCTATGAATAAAGGGCGGACCCACGCTGCATATGATAGTCTTTATGGCGAAGCGATGTATGGAAGAGGATGGGCGGAACTATTTAATCGCTCTGGTTCATCGTATGCCCAGTCAGCAATACTTGACTTTGCCAGAGTTATTGATAATTATGGTAACAAAGTAAGTTCTGACAGCCATTTGGATTGTTTAGCAGGTAAAGCGATCAGCGGTTTACTTATTGGAGGGTCTACTGCAATTTATAATACAGTCATATCATCTGCAGCATCTTTATTGAATCAAAATAGTTCGTATCAGTTTTCACATAAAACCTCTGTTGATCACAAAGATGTTAGAATGGCAAAAATTCAAGCGCATTATTATTTAGGTGAATATACTGAAGCGGCGTCCGAAATGGATGTATTGGACCCCACCAATGCGCCCCATTCGTCTGATCCCGGCACTTTATTAGCAGCCATTCAAACCTTAGCCGGATCATTATAGTTTGACCCTTGAAGGCAAAACGGCCATCCTCACTGGTGCATCTCGAGGTATTGGTCCATATATTGCAAAATCATTATCTGCACAAGGTGTAAACATCATTGGGATTGCACGGAGTGCTTCCGGTTTAGACAATACGAAATCAGCAGTTGAGGCTAATGGCGGTACATTCCATTCACATCCTTTTGATCTTACTGATATAAATAGGTTAGAATCTTTGGTAAATCAACTTTGGACTCAATACGGTCCTATCAAAATTTTAGTGAATAATGCGGGCATTGAATATTCTCAGCACTTTGATAAAATGACCCGTGAAAAAACATCTGATATTATAAGTACCAACGTCCAATGTCCCATAGAATTGACAAGATCGATTCTCCCGAAAATGATTATAGAAAAAGAAGGGCATATCATTACCATTGCATCCTTGGCGGGGAAGAAGGGATTGGCCTATAATTCTATTTATTCAGCATCGAAAGCGGCTATGATTATGTGGTCCGATGGGTTGAGACAGGAATATGCTGATTCACCCATCGATATATCCGTGATTTGTCCCGGATTTGTTTCAGAGGTTGGCATGTTTAATGATGACAATATACCACCGCCGCCAATGTTAGGTGCATCTAAGCCTCAAAAAGTGGCGGATGCAGTGATGAAAGCATTAAAAAAAGGGTCTTGCGAGATTATTATAAACAAAGGCCCTATCAAGCCCTTATTGGCTATCGGTCAGCTTTCTTGGAGGATTGCCGATACGATTACCCGATGGTTCGGTGTGCCCGCCCTTAATCGGAAGCGGATTTCCGTTTAATTGCCTGTTTCTGAACTTTTCTTAATTTCCGTTGGGACCACCATTTCACAGGACGGCTGGTCATAATCGGCCGGATGATGGGCTGAGATTTCTTCCATATCCATTCCGGCAAATCAAATACAAACATATTCTTGGGGAAAGGAGTATGTTCGTGGGATGGAATAAAATAGTTGGATCGTTTATCTTTAATCCAATCGTAGGTTATTTGGCCTAAAGTGATAACAGGAATAATGGTCACGGCCGTACCAAAATTTCCCGTAATGGGTGGAGCCATATCCGGCAATAATTGAAGAATTGGTTTGATGGATTGCTGAGAGATCACTTGGAAAGACACCACGCCACCAATTATATATATTCCGGTCCAAAACCCCTTTTCGACAGACTGCCCCACATAAGATGGTCCCGATCTCACTTTATAGATATCAAAAAGAGAATGATAGACTGCCTTTCCCATCGAATCTGAATAATGAAATGTGGCCACTTCCGGATTCCGTAATACCGGTTCAAAAAATATATTATCAAAAGCAACCGTATCCCCATTATGAAAAATAATATAACCATCCCTTTTTTGCAGATCGCCCATGCGATCTTTTAACGATCTAGATTGATGTATGAATATGCCATAATCGTTGTAAATAAAGTAAACCTTGTCCAAAAAGATCGTCTCGGATTTTAAATTCTTTACATCTTTATAAAAAACAGTGTCGACCACGATTGAATCGACCAAAACAGAATTGGCATTTCCATTTAAATCCACAATCACATGCTTCACATTAATGGTATCGACTGGGTTAGGCACAGATGATATGCGTCGCATTTTAAATGGGGTATCCAATTCATAATGGCTGGGCTGATAAATAGGGAACTCTTTAAATGGATACAGGGTCCCCAAATCCACCTTTTCATTATTAACCACAAACCGATGATTGATATCAATATCTTCGCCAGTTTTGATGTTTACCTTATACGATCCTTTGGAAATTCCGTGAAAAGAGAATTTACCACCACCAAACCGTTTTAATACTTTTTTCGATGTTTTAGTCTGCGCGATGACCTTGTCAGTAGTATCCATAAGGGTCACTTCTGCATTCTCCAAAAGGGTGCCAGATTTATAAACGGCCGTACCTTTAACTTCAAATCCAATGGGAATTTGGCCAATGAGAATTGAGAAGATAACCGCAATGGCAGTGATATATCGGTGCTGGCGCATGGATTAATTTAATTCAATTTTATTCAGGATGTATGCATGACAATGGATTAATTCCATCGTAATTTTTATAAATGATTCACGCCCGGCGAACCGCAACTACATTCATATTATGGTCAGTTTTGACCATTTCAACAGGCATGGCACAACCCAAATGGACATTTCATATTGGAAGTGGATTTTATCAACCATCTCTAGGATATCTTGATCCCGACTCCAATAGCGTTATTCCTTCATTAAGTGCTTTCGGAAAAAATATCCTCATAGATTGGGGTGTGAAATATCAATTTTATCCTAATGCGAGAGTGGGATATTCTAGATCCAATTCTTATCATACTGGGAAGATTGGCGATTCAGATTATTTGAGAACCATCTCTTATCGTATGCTTACATTCGAAACGTTTTTCTATCCTCGTGAAAAGATAGAGTTAAATTTTATGATGGCCCCCATGTACAACAAAGGGATTATAAAATTAACAGCACAATCGTCATCAGCCGATTGGGATACCATTTTAAATAGTTACGGTAATGCAGGAGCCACTACATTGACCACTGGAGGTGAAATGATCAAGCGATGGTTTGGTTTGACCAGTATGATTGGTTTTCGCTACTATATGTTTCCATGGTTTGCCATAGACGGCAAAGCAGGGTTTATCCGAAATGCTTATAGTGAAAAGAATTGGAAATTGGAAAAAGAGAAGGTGGCTGGCCCCACCATGAATATAGAGAAACTGCCTGTCTTTAATATCCATTTTGTGTTCGGATGGTAAAATATTTTATCATCCTGATATGGGGGAGTCTGCTGATGGGGCAAGAAGTCTCACCACCAAAAAGTGTATGTTCAAGTGAAATTGTTTTAAAAGCCCGAACTGAAGGGTATCGATCATTAACTTTGGGCGAAAAAATTCAATTCACTTTGGATTTGCGAAAATGTGAACCGGCGGAATTAAAAAAAGCCATCAAAAAAGAAGTGAATCAAAAGCAGCTGACATCCGATGCGCAAGCAGGAGAAACATTTGTTGGTAAAACATCGTCATTTGCTTATTGCGTGATGGCTATAATATTATATTGGACTTTCGCCTAAGGTGAAAAGCACTATTCTATTTATGTTGTTGCTAAGTGCGATGGTGGGACAAAATAATAAAATAACAGAAAATTATAAGGCTGCGGTTCGCATTAAACTCCATTTAGACAATAATCCGCTTTTATATATGGATGAACCCAAATCTGCCTATTTAAATACAGTCCATAAAGAGTGCAGGGGTCTTATCATATATTATGAAACACGACAGTTCTACGGGTTTCAATCGAAAATGAATGCATTGGATCGAGCAGCGAAACGCTATAAGCAGACCCGATATAATCAGGTATCGCCAAAACAAAAAGAATCAAATATTCGCTATAATTATTTTTCTACCGGTTCATCTGGCAGGGATTGAATGAACTCGTCACCTAATTCTTCAATAATGACCTTTGCGATGGATTCGGCAACTTCATCGTCGCGCAGTCCTTCTTTGCCCAGAACTTTCCAGGATTCGGTCATGGTATTTAAATCATGCTTATTGGCGAATATTTCATCCAATACAGCAGAAGGGACATTAAAATCTCTCAACCGTTGATACATGTTTAAATTCTTAAATTCCATGTCAAAAATTTACTGCCTAACATTATAGATAAAAAGGAGTCCTTCGATGGAAAAGCATATAAAAATTCTGTACGGATTGGTTATTGTGGGATTTGTATCCATGTCATTTCAATTGTGGCTGCAAACTCAGGCCATTCAGGAACTGAATGTTAAGATGGAATCTGTACGTGAATTATTATTCAGATTTGCCTAATTGATTTATAGTAAAAAGACCCTAATTTCCGTCCCTAAATAATTCATTATCTCACTCATTGGCGTCGTACCCAAGTGGTCTAAGGGAACGGTTTGCAAAACCGCTATTCGCCGGTTCGAATCCGGCCGACGCCTCGATAATTATGCCCGGGTGATGGAATTGGTAGACATGACGGACTTAAAATCCGTTGGCTGAATAAGCCGTGCCGGTTCGAGTCCGGCCCCGGGCACACTAAAGAAAAAAACCCACCGATTAAGGTGGGTTTTTTCTTTACATAGTTTTTATACTGCGGTGGTTTGAGCTAGTACTGGCAATTATATTATTCACAACCTTAGTTCAAATTGGTTTGAGAAGTTCCTGAGCCTCCTGATACTGGTGACCAATGTGATGCTCTAATTTTCCATACTCCACCTTCTTTAACCAAAACTTGCGTTACCCTCGTTAAATAATGAGATACAGCAGGAGCTCCTTCAGGCTTCATCGATCCTTCAGAGTAATACATAGCAACGGCAGCCTTTTTTGGGACAAGAACTATTACTTCAATATGTTTAAAGTCTATATTCATGTAATCATATTTGTCCGGTCTTCCTCCTGATTCAATTTTTTGCAATAAACCGCCACTAGACCAGAACTCCAAAGCTCCTTTTTCTGAGTATTCATCAGAAGTCTGATTATTTTTTTTGGCGTAAGCATTATTTGCTAAAAGTTGTTTTATAATATCTTCTTTGTCACCCGCAATTAATTGGGCCGGATTCACTATTATGAGGCCAAGAAATACCATAAGTATTTTTTTCATTTATTTCTCCTTTGTTTATTTATTACTTTTTCTAACGAAGTTCAATATAGCCTTATAAACAAATTCAATTATATAGCATTTCGAATTGTATTTACAATTATATAAAGATTATATTTACATTATTGATGGACGTTTTACCTTTCCAAGCTCAAAATATTGATATTTATTCACGCCTTTTTTCTGCTTTATAAAATTTAATCTAATTTTTTGTTTTTGCATCAAGGATAAATTGCTTTAAATCATTATAATTCTGTCCACCATTAATTTGAGGGTTTGGATCAAAGTTTGTTAAATTAACCATCCCGTAAAGGACTCCCTCTTCATTCACTATGTATAGATCTCTCAGTCTAGCATCCCATTTAGTCCAAACATCTTGGCTAGTATTATCATGCACCCATGGTAAAGAGATTCCTTCAATCATTTTGGGTATTTCACTTTCCGAATGTTGTTTGTTGCTAATGCCTAATATAATAACATTATTTTTTTCACTTTGGTTTAGTTCTTCAGATAAATAATATAAAACGCCGAACCGGCTACGACACATTCCTCATCCTGGATCTCCAAAATAATAGACAGAGATTCTACCCTTGTATAAAGCGGGGCCTATATCATTTTTGTAGCTTTTTGAATTGGGATTTACATCCTGAAGCACAAACTGAAATAGATTGTTAGGATCTACTACTTGTTGCTCCGGTTCATCTTCACAGCCATAGCATAAACCAATAAAAAGTATTAATGGTAAAAGTAAATTGTATTTATTTATTTTATTTCCAGTCAAATCTTTCATGTGCTTTCTCAATTAATCGTCTTAATTCCTTAATTGGTTCCGTGTTGTCATCAACTTGAAGTCTAAGTACAACATCATTATTTAGCCAAACACCGCCATCTTTTTTTACAATCAGTATAGCAGCTGATTGCATGCCCCGAGTATCTCCTCCCGCATTTTGGCCTGCTTCCAGTGCTCTTAATAGTCGCATAGAAAGATGACCTTTTGTCTCTTCAAAAGCTGTAACCATATTATTAACAACAGCTTCACTTGCCAAGATATTTCCTTGAGCGCTGCAATATCTTCCATATTTATGACCAGCCCAAAAAGAAGCTTTATCCCCTGTATGTGTAGAAACATTTCCTTCTGCGTCCATTACTGAAAATTGCCTGGCCTTTTTTGGCCAATTTTCTGGATGTGGATCAGGATCGTTCTTTAAAAGAGTTTTTACGGTTTGGGCTGGGCTTAATCCCTTTTTAAGCAGTTCTAAACCCTGTGGCCCATAGCTAACATCAACGTATGCTTGTGTTGCTATCATACCAATATTTGCTTCACCCCATAATACACCATTCCCTACAGAAAATACTCTTGATTGAACTGCTCCACCAACCATGCCAGATTCAGGATCATAGCCAAGGATTGAAAATGTTGCGACGGGGTTATCGTTTTGGCCAAAACATATGTTTAGTAAAAGTAATATTTTTGTGATTTTTTTCATTCTTTAATTATCCCTTAGTTAATGAATCAAGAATCTGTATCTTGGTTACAGCTATATTTTCATTTAGACTATAATAAGTTCTATAAATTGCCCAGACAAGACCCCCATTTTTTTTTCTCATTTGAATTTTATTACTTAATGTAAAACTATCCATAGCATTTCGAATTGCAGTAATTCTTCTTTTCTCATGCGATTGGCTAATTGAATATACTTCCTCACTAATAAAAAGAGGACTGGTAGCCCAATTATTAAAATGATATTCGAATTCTTCTTTTGTATAGCCAAGATAATATTTTCGATCTTTAACGGTAGTTTTGACCGTTTTTATATCAATTGGTTCTAATTCATTTAATGAAGAGAACTTTGTAATAAGTTTAACATCATATTGCCAGTTATCAGCTACTTCTTTATAAAATATTTTAGGTTTACTCTTCCATTCATTAAGCTCTTTTTCAAGAAGTTCTATATGATCCACTTGTTTTTTAATTATGATTTCATAGAATTTAGCTTTTTCTTCAGAATCAGAAATAGTTTGCGCTTCGGAATTAATATATTTTAAAGGGATTTTGTTTGATTTTAACCACTGACTTATTCTAGATCGAGTTACACCAAAATGCTCGGCAACTGCTTTATTTGTATTAAGGGTATATTTCTTTTTAACTGTCTTAATAAAGTGATCTGCTTTTATACTCAATTATTTTAACCACATTTTATTATAAATTTGATTTGTATTTAGTTAATTTTTCTTTTTAGCTTTGTTTAGCGATGTTTAGATAAATTAAACATCAATATTGATTTTAGGTAAATAATTTAATGATACTGGAGGAGTAACGAAAATGAAATCGACAATGGTAAAATTACCTTATGTTGTTGTTCTATCCCTGTCTTTTGCCTTAGGGCAAACAACTGATATCAGCGGTACAGTTGTAGATGCATCAAGCAAGAAGCCATTGGCTGGCGCAAATATAAGCCTAGATGGAACAGACTATGGAACTGCTACATCAGCTGATGGTACATACTTTTTTGAAGTACCACTTGAAGGTGGGGCAGGCTCATTATCTGTCCGTTATATTGGTTATAGTAGTCAGACTGTAGAAATAGATTTATCTGCAGCTGTTAATCAAAACTTTGCACTAAAAGAAGATGCACTTCAAATGGACCAGGTCGTTGTTACTGGTACTGTTGGAGCAACTGATTTAAGAAAAGTTGGCTCTTCTATGACAAGTGTAGATATTGGTTCCGTAGCAGATAAGGTCCCAATTAATAGTTTTGGTACAGCATTACAAGCAAGGGTCCCTGGTGTAAGATCTGTTGCAACTTCAGGTGGAATCGGTGCATCACGTTCTTTGCAAATAAGAGGTGCAAACAGTTTTAGTTTAGAGCAAAGACCAGTAGTTTATATTGATGGTGTTCGTGTGGATGCTAACAAAAATGAATGGGGATGGATGGCTGGAAATGCTTGTTGCTATTTTAGTGGTGGTGGTGGCGAAGATCGCCTTGCTGATATTAATCCTGAGGAAATTGATAGAATTGAGGTTCTTAAAGGTGCAGCTGCAGCAACCATGTTCGGCGCTGAGGCTTCAAATGGTGTTATCCAAATTTTTACAAAACGTGGTAAATTAAACACAAAGCCTTCTTTCACTGTAACAACCTCAACAGGTTATAATCGCCTTAGAGAAAATTTTGCAACAACCTTAAAACCTAAGTTTAAAGGAACGGATGGGACAGTAGCGCTTGATGCAAATAATTTTATTGAAAATGGAGCAATAAACAACTTAGACTTAACAGCTCAAGGCGGTGGGCAAGATGTTACATACTTCTTTGGTGCAGGTTATAGTTCAGAAGAAGGCTCAATCAAGCCTAATAGCGCTGAAAGGACTAATCTAAGATTAAATCTTCGCTGGATCCCATCTAGTAAATGGCAATTAGGTGTGAATACATCTTTTTCAAAAAATGTAACAAACCCTGTTCAAGCTGGTAACAACTGGATGGCATTATTAGGAAATATGCTTATGGGTAATCCATTTAATGCAACGGCGGAAAGACCATTTGGTGAGCCTTGGACAACTGTTAGTTATATTAAGGATGTTACAACGGTTAATGATGCTCATCGTTGGAATGGTGCATTTAATTTGCTATACACTCCAACTAACAATATAAGTAATAAATTTACATTTGGGCTTGATCTCGTTGATGAAGAAAAAATGCGAATTATGCCCTATGGTAACCAGTATGTATATGTTGGTACAACAGGCGAAAAGACGCTTGGATATCGTAGATCACAAAAGTTCAATTTTGAGTACGTTGGGAATATCACTTATAATATTTTTGGTATTGGTGGTGACTTTTCACTTGGTACTCAAACATTTTGGGAAACTGAAACGCAACAAATGGGAACAGGTAAAACTTATGCAGGCCCTGGTGTAACAACCTTAAGTGGTGGTGCTGAAACATTTTCAGCTGAATTTGCCAATGAAGTGATCAACACTGGTGTTTTCTTCCAGAATAGATTTGATATAGCTGATAAGCTTTTCACTTCTTTTGGTCTTCGTATTGATGGTAATAGTGCATTTGGTGAGAATTTTGGATTTAAGCAATTTCCAAAATTTGATGTCGCCTATTTAATCTCAGAAGAAGCTTTTATGCCAAATATGATAAGTACTTTAAAGTTAAGAATGGCATGGGGTAAAGCCGGGAAATTTCCAGGCGCTTATGACCAATTCTTAACATTTACACCAACTGCTGTTCTAGCAAATGTAGCTGGTGTTACACCTGATAATCCAGGAAATGCAGAGTTGAAGCCTGAAACTACGACTGAGACTGAATTTGGCTTTGACCTTGGTTTGTTAGATAATAAGGTGGGTGTAAACTTTACTACATACAGTAATGTAACAAGTGATGCCCTCCTTCCATTAACATTACCACCAAGTGCTGGGTTTGCATCTTCACAATTATCGAATATTGGAGAGATTGAAAACTCAGGTTGGGAGGTATCAATCAATACATCATTGATCAATACTAATAATCTTCGTTGGGATGTCAATGTTAATATTGATGGAAATCAAAATAAAATCACCGAACTTGGAGACGAAGGAAATTGGCAAAAGATTTATGCCAATGGTGTAGATGGTGGTGACTCAGTTTATGTTGTTGGTGGTCACAGACTGGGTTATCCAGTAAATGGAATATGGGGAAGAACGATAACTGAATGGGATGCAGCAAACAAAACTCATAAGCGCTCTGATTATGCCATGTACAGAGGTCCTTTTTTACCGAAGAACAATTATTCTTTGGGTAACACTGTTACTTTTGGCAATTTTAGGTTTTACGCTCTTATCTCTCAAACAAAAGGTGCGGTTTTCAGCAATAGTGATAGGCCATATAAAGTTAGACAGGGTGGTTCAGATGAAATCTTGGAGCAATACGACTTTGATAATTTAGATGCAAATGGTAATCCCTCGAGGACAGCTCAGGTTGATTCAACGTTGAATTATTGGAGCTTAACTGGTGCGTATGATAGTAGAGATGCTCTTAGATTGAGAGAAATATCTGTAACATACTCAGTGCCAACTACCTTATCATCAAAAATCGGTTTAGGCGCAACTACTATTACTTTATCTGGTCAAAATGTTTGGTGGTGGGATGATTGTCATTGTGATGATCCTGATATGCAGTACTCACAGGGAGCTAACTACAATGGTAATACTGGAGCGCGGAATGCTTCGGGATTTTTAGCTCAGCCGTCCCCGCGAACGTTTTTATTAACTCTTAAGACTACACTTTAACGGAGAAAGGACTTAAAAATGAAAATTACAAATAAACTTATTTTACTTACTTCGTTACTTGCTTTTCTTGCTTGTGATGACGACTTGCTTACGGTACAAGATCCAGCAAGATACACATCTCCTGATCTAGATGGAGCCTTAGATGCTGTAGCTAATGGTGTTGAAGGCGATCTATATGCTACCCATGATGGTTTTGTTACATACTCAGCATTGTCATCAGATGAATATCAGCATACCGGTACATGGGCTGGTTGGGATGATGTAGATCATGGTCGCTATAGATTCGCAACATCACCAACTGATGGAATTATGAATGGATACTTAAGAACTAGATGGTTTGCAAAAAGCACAGCTGAAAGATTAGAAAGAGTTCTAGGTTCAGATGCTGCCACAGATAAAATGATGGCGCAAGTTCAAACAACCTCAGCATGGGCTCTATTGATGTTGGGTGAAGGTTTTTGTGAAGGTGTTATTGAAGAGAATGGCCCTGTAGTTACTGACGTTCAAATGACAACAGCAGCAGTTACAGAATTAACAACTGCAATGGCCACAGCTCAAGCAGCTGGTGCAACAGCATACTACAATTGGGCACTTGCAGGTAGAGCACGTGCAAATCTATGGCTTGGTAATTGGGATGCAGCTTTGGCTGATGCAAAAGCAGTACCTGAGGGTTTTGTCCATTATGCTCAGTATTCTGGGAACAGCTCTCGTCAGCAAAATTGGATCGTTTTTGTAGCAACAATTGGATTCAATAATGCAGGTGGTGTAAGAGAAAAATGGTGGCCACATGTGGATACTGATGCAGAGAAATTAATTGATCCATATTCGGGTCAATTGGATTCAAGAGTAGAAATTTGGCATGATCCGGGTACAATTGGTGTTGATGGTAAGACAGATTTCTATAGCCAGTGGAAGTATAAAGATGGTGAAGCAGATATACCAATGACTCATTCAGATGAGATGAAATTGATTGAGGCTGAAGTTTATTACCAAAAAGGTGATTATGCACAGGCGCAAACGGTATTAAATGCTTTAAGAGCTGCAGTAAATTTAGATCCATTACCAACAACGACAGATCAGGCGAAGGTTATGGAGTATCTGATGCATGAGACATTTGCAGAATTATGGGTTGAAGGAAGACGTATGTCTTACTTAGCTCGTTGGGGAAAAACAGCAGAAATTTTCAGACCACTCAATGATGAAGGTAACCTACGTCCGCTACCACGACCAGCTAAGTTCCCAATGTCATATAGTGAGGCAACTTATAATACAAATATAGATAATGCTATATCGGCAAGGTGTTTGCCAATGAGTGGCTCTTAAAATACAGGATTAATTCTTACCGTGATGATATGAATAGGACATTATTTATTAACCCCTATCGAGTAAAACTTTTACCTAAGTTCTCTCCATATCCAGGCCAAGTAAAATAGTTTCCTGAGTTTATTAACAAGGTAAGTATTTAGGAAAAAGGCTCTTTCGATAAAAAGAAAGAGCCTTTTGTTTTATTTGATTTAAACTCAATGAATAACAAAAAAGTCATATTGGGTATTATTGTCTTTGCTGTAATGATTTTAGTATATCTATCCACTAATTCTTATCAAAAACAATACACGCAAAGTCCGTATTCGAAAGAACCATTTCTCGTCAATGATTTTCAAACAGCTGAGGATTGTAGCACATGTCATCCCCAGCATTACTTAGAATGGTCAAGTTCAATGCATGCATATGCATTTAAAGATCC
>DKLW01000078.1:0-213 GCA_002455835.1 Fidelibacterota bacterium UBA6630
TGCGTTAATAGCGTACCGTGGGTTCGAATCCCACCCTCTCCGCACGAGTATAAAATTTTCTCATATTTTTAGTCCGAAAATTAATTTAAGAATGGTGTTGAAAATTTTGAGACTTACTATGTAGTTTTTTATTAAGCATTCCACATACCATCAACTAAAGGAAATGATTATGAAGATAAATTTCAC
Source organism: Fidelibacterota bacterium UBA6630 (assembly GCA_002455835.1). GTDB lineage: Bacteria > Fidelibacterota > Marinisomatia > Marinisomatales > TCS55 > TCS55. The sequence goes on from DKLW01000078.1 coordinate 187, forward strand.
TTTTACTTTTCTACCTTCCCCAAGGGA
>DKLW01000078.1:541-43083 GCA_002455835.1 Fidelibacterota bacterium UBA6630
CAAGGGAAGTAATTCCCCACCAACCAAAGTGCGCATCAAAATGAAACGATATACAAGAGTATTAACATTCTTACTTGTTTTAATGAATACAGGATGTGAAGACAAAAAAGATAATTCTTTCAGGATAATTGGTAGATGGCAAAAAGCAAGTAAAGTTGAAAGTACAGGAGAATGGCAATCTGCTGGAGATATATATGATTTAAAATATAACAGAAACGGATTTTATTATGATGAAGGTAAACTTGATAACCCTAAACCTATATCATATATTTTTGATGAATCGAATATGTTTCTCACCATCTCTCGTTTATATGGAAGAAATGAAGTCCTTGATTATCTTATTACAATTGAGACCAATGATATAATATTTTGGGGAGAACGTGCAATGAAAAGAATAGAATGAAACGCATTTGGTCATTTTCAACCTTATTTTTTTTATTTTCTTGCGCACAATACAGCACTGTTGCCAATAGAACTGTTACAAAAGAGGAAATAATAAGTCGAAATATTATAATGGTATCTGACCCTAAATTACTGGAGAGTTTGATCTATATAAATGAATATATAACTTTAGTCCCTCCTAATAATGATTATGAAGAAATCCAAAATTTAATTCAAAAGGATTTAGTTAGGCATGGCTGGTCAAATGTTATAGTATATGTGGAAGAAGTAAAATCCGGATACCGAGAGGTTAATTTGAGAAGAAATATGGTTATTGATAGGGGGAAAACGGTAAAAGTTTCTATTTATAATAAAACTGACTAGCAAAAAGAAAATTTACAATTATGAAAGATTTCTTAAATACAAAGATGAATTAAATGAAACGCCTTTGGTTAAAATAAAAGGAGTTCAAAATGACAAACAATCTTCAACTACCATCTGAATTATCCCTAGAATCCATCAAAGAAGTATCGAAAAGGATTCGACCCTATATTAATAAAACTCCAATGTTGCCCTTTATAAATCAAAGCAATGATTGGCAATTAAAGTGCGAATTTCTTCAACGCTCAGGAAGTTTTAAGGCCCGGGGTGCCATTAACAATATTCTACAACTAAAACCATCACAGTGCGCAAGTGGCGTAACTGCAGTTAGTGCTGGTAATCATGCACTAGCAGTTGCGTATGCAAGTAAAGCTGTTAAAGTAAATGCTAAAGTGGTAATGCAAAGTAGTGCGAATCCATTTCGTGTAAAACGTGCTAAAGAATACGGAGCTGAAGTTGTAATCTCGGAAAGAATAGATTCAGCATTTGAAGAAATGTTTCAAATTGCTGAAAAGGAAGACCGAGCAATTATTCATCCTTTCGAAGGATATAATACCATCCAGGGATCTGCTACTTTGGGTTTAGAAATTATGGAGCAGGCGCATGCTTTTGAAGTGCTTTTAGTCGCAGTAGGAGGAGGGGGGCTAATTTCTGGCGTTGGAGCAACTATCAAACAACTAAGGCCTGAAATTGAAATAATTGGTGTTGAACCAGAAGGAGCAATGGGGATGACTCTTAGTTTGGAAAAAGGCGCACCCTTGAAAAAAGTGGAAGTAAATACTATTGCGGATAGTCTTGGTGCTCCTATGCATGCTCCAATTAGTTTCAATATCTGCCAAAAGGTAATCGACAGAATCACCGTTGTGAGTGATGATGCTATGTGTCATGCGATGGCATGGGCTGCAGATGAGCTTAAACTAATATTAGAGCCGGCAGGCGCTGCAGTCCTTGCGGCCCTTCAGGGACCCCTCCGTAAAGAGTGTACTAACCGGTCTGTGGCTGCTATTCTGTGTGGTAGCAATATTGACTCTGAGACTTGGTTCTCATACATCTCAAAAAGTATAAAACCATAATCATCCTTACCACCCTCTCCGCCACTATAAAAAACTTTTTCCGATTAGCGAAGTATAACTCTATTATATTCTGACTAGTTTAATACCTCAAATAACTAAAGGAGATTAATTTTGCGTTCAATAGTAAATATTTTTTCCATATTTCTCTTTATGGTCACATTTATTTTTGCGGCTGATTCCAATCCTAATGACCGTGCTAACATAAGTTTGGCAACCAAATTTGCACCCTACAAAATCAAAAAAATGATGTATAGCACATCTGTTCAGCCAAAATGGATTGAGGGGAGTGAAGGATTTTGGTATGAATGGAAATCATCTAATGGTACTGATTACTTCATCGTTGATCCAGCAAAAGGGACAAAAAGTCCTATATTTAATAATGATAAAATTGCGGCGGAGTTAACAAGGATAACCAAAGATCCGTGGGATGGTAAGCATTTGCCGATTAAAAAAATAAAGTTTATTTCAAAGAATATTCTTCAATTTGAAGTCACTTCATCTCAGGATGAAGTTAAAGATGAAGTAGAAGAAGAAAATCAAGAAGAAGAGAAAACTAAAAAGAAGGCTCCAAAAAAGAAAATATTTCATTTTGAATATGATATTCGTACTGAAAAACTAAGGGAGTTAGAAAATTGGGAAGCGCCTAATAATCATCCAAGCTGGGCCAGTGTATCTCCTGATGGGGAAACGATCGTTTTTGCTAAACACTTTAACCTTTATAAAATAGATAAAGATGAATATAAAAAAGTTTTAGACGCGAGAAGAGGAAAAGACGAAAAAGAAGCTGATAAAGCAGTGAAAAAATTGGAGTTAAATGAAATACAATTGACTGAAGACGGTGAACTGCATTACAGTTATGGTGGAGCTTTATGGTCCAGAGGCACCCTAGATACAAAAAAAGAAGAACAAAAGAATGATCGAAAACGTCCAAATATCTATTGGTCGCAGGATTCAAAAAAGTTTGCGTCAATTCGTTATGATCGTCGTGATGTAAAGGATTTATGGGTAATTCATAATGTAGGCCATAAGCGCCCAGAACTAGAATCCTATAAATATGATATGGCAGGAGACACGAGTGTGACTCAGTATGAAATGATGGTTTATGATTTGGAGGAATTTGAATCAACAATTATGGAAATAAATCACTTTAAAGATCAGCGAGTTGGAATTTATACTAAACGTCAATTCCGATATCCTGCTAGCGATGAACCAAGACGATCATTATGGCTATCACCAAATTCTGAAAAATTATATTTTTTTCGCCAGAGTAGAGATTGGCATAAACTTGATATATGCGTCGCAGATACAAAAACTGGCAATGTTGAAGTGCTTATTGAGGAGCGGCTAAATACATATATAGATAAGTTGCCACTAGAGAGATTGAAAAATGGTGATTTCATTTGGTGGTCAGAACAAAATGGGTGGGGTCACTTATATTTGTATGACAGTAATGGAAAATTAAAAAAGCAATTAACTGACGGGACATTTTCAGTTCGAAGAGTAATCGGAATAGACGAATCTAGAGGGTTTGTATATTTTATGGCTAATGGAAAAGAAGAAGATGAAGACCCTTATTACCAGCATTTATATCGTGTATCATTAGATGGAACCAGGTTGAGACAACTTGATAAAAAGAATTATTATCACAGTGTTTCTATGAACGAAGCAAATTCATATTTTGTGGATAATTTTTCTAGAGTTAATACGGAGCCAGTAAGCGGATTGTACTCTGCTGCAGGGAAAAAGGTTCTGGACCTTGAAACGGCCGATATGAGTCAAATGATAGCAGCTGGATTTAAATACCCTGAGCCATTTAGGGTTAAATCTGCTGATGGTGTTACAGATATCTATGGTGTAATGACAAAGCCTTTTGATTTTGATTCAACAAAATCTTATCCAGTAATTGCTTATGTTTATCCTGGGCCTCAAACAGAATCTGTCGCAAAATCCTTTACACAGCTACGTCATCATACAACTCATTTGGCTCAATTTGGTTTTATTGTAATTACCATTGGAAATAGAGGAGGGCACCCTGCTAGGTCAAAATGGTACCATAATTATGGATATGGGAATTTAAGGGATTATGGACTCGCTGATAAAAAATCTGGTATTGAACAGCTAGTTAATAAGCATAGCTTTATTGACATTGATCGAATTGGTATTTACGGTCATTCCGGTGGCGGTTTCATGTCAACAGCTGCAATGCTTGTATATCCTGACTTTTTTAAAGTTGCTGTTTCATCTGCGGGGAATCATGAAAATCAAATATACAACAGCTATTGGTCTGAAAAACATCATGGTATAAAAGAGGTTATTGATGATTCTAATCGGGTCAAATTTGAATATGATATAGCGCGTAATTCATCTTTAGCAAAAAATCTTAAAGGCCATCTTCTTTTGACAACAGGTGATGTAGATAACAATGTTCATCCAGCTGGAACTATCAGAATGGCAGAAGCACTAATTAAAGCGAATAAACGGTTTGATTTTTTCTTATATCCAGGACAGCGCCATGGATATGGTAATATGTCTGATTACTGGGCGTGGCAACGTGCAGAATATTTTGTTAAACACTTGATTGGGGATAATACATGGTCTGTAGACGTACACCAATTGAATTTGGAGAAAGAACAAAATAAATAAATAAAATATTTAAAAATTAACATGAGCCGGTATATACTGGTTTTAATTTCTTTTATCTGGTTTAATTGTGAAGATAATGTATTACCAGATGAAATTGAGCTAGATTGGAAAAATCTTGATTTATCTAAAGATTTTGAAACAGGTAGAGTTGATGCAAATGGCATAAATACGAACCAATTGGAATCAGGAGTAAAAACGCTTAAAGGGCTAAATAACTTTTATGCAATTGCAATAGTTTATAAAGGAAGGCTGATTGTTGAGGAGTATAAATACGGTAGTGAAAATAACAAATACGCTGTCTATTCTGTAACAAAGAGCGTTCTATCTGCATTGGTGGGGCAGGCCGTTGATAAAGGCCTGATATTAGACCACTCTGAGATGTTGGGAAAATATTATCCAACTATTGGTGATTCTATAAAGCAGAGTATTACAATAGGTCAATTATTAACCATGTCATCTGGAATACCTGATTTTTTATCTTATATAGATGATTCTTATCCGCTCAAGCAAATTATGGATTATGATTTACACTATAAACCTGGGACTTCGTGGAATTATACATCTGCAGGTACGCATGTTCTTTCATACATATTCTCTGCGGCGACAAAAAATTCCGCTAGTTTATTTGGGCAAAAACACTTCTTTCCGCATTTGGGAATCTATGATTATTTTTGGTTTGAAGACTCAAAAGGTGTTTCCAATGGCGGATTTGGCTTATATCTAAAAGTTGTTGATATGGTAAAATTTGGACAACTTTATCTTCAAAATGGTCGATCTGCAAACAAGCAGATAATTTCTACTGATTGGGTAAAAAATTCTTCAAAAATGGTAGTTCCTTTTAATGAAGATAAAACAGATGGATATGGTCTTCTATGGTGGGTATTTCAATATGGGGATGAATTAATCTATCAAGCAATAGGGTATGGTGGGCAATACATAACCATTGTTCCATCGCGTGGATTAACGACAGCCATAACATCTAGACCCAATTCAGAGCCTGCATACAGAACTGATTTAAATAACATATATATAAATAAAATATTTAATAGTTTCTCACGAGTAGATTAATAAATAATTCTTATTTGCAATTTTGTCGATCCAACTATGAGTAAAATATTTCTAATTATTCCTGTTTTTATTTTTGCTTCCGAATTAATGCATCCAGAAGATCCAAAAAGTCGAGATCATAATTCATTAGGTTTTGGAGTCGCTGGAGATGTGGCAATTTCAAATAATATTTTCTATGTTGGGCAAACCGGATCTTCATTAAATAATGGTTCTGTTTTTATATATACTCCTGATAATAATATGAACTTTAACCAAACACATATCCAATCACCAATAAAGGATAAACTTGGATTTGATTTTGGATATTCTTTAGATGTGTATGGAAAATATATGGTGGTTGGTTCACCAAATAGGGTAAATAATAATGGTCGAGCATATATTTACAAAAAAGATGCCAAAAATCGATGGCAGTTGATTGAAAATATTATTCCTGATGAAAATTGGTCTTTTGATTTTGGATCTAAGGTGGCCATAAATAGTAAACATATTATTATTGGTGACCGATACGCTAATGAAGAACGCGGGAGAGTGTATACTCTTTTATATGATGATGAAAAAGATGGATGGGTAAGAGGTAAAGATATTCAGAATGATGAAATTCCTGCAGATGGATATTTTGGTCACGATATAGCCTTAGATAAGAATAAGATGCTTGTGGGTTCAAGAACGGCCAATATGACGGTGGCTTACGTATTTTCAGATGAATGGACTCAAATCCAGATTTTGACACCAAACAAGTTACAAAGTAACGGTAGATTTGGTTTTTCTGTAGGCTTGAGTAATGATCTAGCAGTTGTAGGAATACCAGGGTTTGATAATATCGGTCATATTGAAGTATTCAATTTTAATAATGAAAACGGTGGTTACGGACAGTGGAAATATGTAAAAACAATTTCCAACCCAAAAAATTCAAAAGGATCATATTTTGGAGCTTCAATAGATATTGGTGAAGCCGAAATAATAATCGGCGATTACAACAATGAATCTGTCCATATTTATTCTTATGATACAACTGGTCTCACTCATAAACAATCGATTGAATCACATGGGGATATGGATCATAAATTTGGAAGAGCTGTTGCCATCGATGACTATTCCTTATTCATTGGCGCCACCTATGGAGAAAAAGCATTTATTTATACTAAGACAACAGACAAGTCGTGGCAAATGAGTTCTATGGTCGAAAGCTTAAGTCAGAACGTTTCAATAACAGGTGAAAAGAAGATATGCTCCAATGGGAAAGCAGACGACATTTATTCCTGTAATAGTATTGACTTAATGGCTTATTTAACACCCAAAGATCTAACGGGGGGTGTAAATACAGAGCTGAACGATATTTGGGGGTGGACCGACCCTAAAAACGACAAGGAATATGCATTAGTTGGCCTTCGAAATGGAACTTCCTTTGTGGATGTTTCAGACCCATTGAATCCATTTGTTGTGGGCCATCTACCTACTGCAACAAGTAGCTCCACATGGAGAGATATTAAGGTTTATAAAGATCACGCTTATATAGTAGCTGATAATGCAGGCAATCATGGGGTACAAGTATTTGATTTGTCTCAGTTACGCGGTGTAACGGAATTCAAAGAATTTACAATGACGAATCATTATACAAAGGTGGGTAGTGTTCATAATATTCACATTAATGAAGCCACTGGATATGCTTATGCAGTGGGTATAAGTAGCGCGCCAAACTATGAATTAAAATGCGGAGGAGGCTCTCATATCATAAATTTAGCAGATCCGGCTAATCCAGATTTTGCAGGGTGTTTCGCTCATCCTAATACAGGTCGTGCCAGTACTGGTTATACCCATGATATTCAGGTTGTTGTCTATAATGGGCCCGACACGGAGCATCAAGGAAAGGAAATTGCATTCAGTTCGAATGAGACGGCTTTGAGTATTGCGGACCTAACAGATAAACTGGTTCCCAAACTCATTTCTAAATTTGATAATATGCAATTTGGCTATGTTCATCAAGGTTGGTTGAGTACGGATCATCGCTACTTTTATGTTAATGATGAACTTAATGAGTTATATGGTTATGATACAGAACAAACGACCGTTATTTTCGATCTCAAGGATCTTGATAACCCTACTGTTGCAAGCGTTTATCGTTCTGGATTAAATACTATTGATCATAATAATTATGTTGTAGGGGATCTGATCTATCAATCTAATTATTCAACTGGGCTAAGGGTAATCAATATTAAAAATCCCACTATGCCAATAGAGTCAGCTTATTTTGATACTTATGCTGCTGGGGATAAAATTTCATTTGTCGGCTCATGGAGTAATTATCCCTATTTCAGCAGTGGAACGATAATTATGACTTCCATTGAAGAGGGCTTCTATGTGTTAAAGGCATCAGAAGGAGGAAACCTTTCTACTGAAAATGATATTGCAATTCCTGACGACTATGCATTAAAACAGAATTATCCGAATCCATTTAATCCGATTACACAAATTCAGTATGAACTTCCAAAAGCAGGGGAAGTTAACATTTCAGTTTACAATACTTTAGGTGTTGAAGTGATGGAGATCGAAAAAGGATTTCGTAGCGCAGGAATACATAAAGTGACATTTAATGGTAGTGACCTACCTAGTGGAATTTACTTTTATCAATTAAAAATAGGTTCTATTGTAAAAACACGGAAAATGTCTTTGATAAAGTAACAATTATCATGAGTTAACTTATGTTAAAACACATAAATTCAGTTCCCATATTTAAGTAGAGTAATCGATTTGGAGGGGTGGCAGAGCCTGGCTGATTGCACCGGTCTTGAAAACCGGCAAGGGGAAACTCTTCGGGGGTTCGAATCCCTCCCCCTCCGCAATAGTATATTTAATAGTAAAATAGGAGAAGTAAATGAAGAAATTACTAAGCATATCAACGATCTTAATTTTTTTAATTGGTTGTGAAAGTGCCCCGAAATCAAATGGATACCCATCAAAGTTTATCACATTGGGCACGCAAGCTTCTGTAGATCTGGTAGTTGAGCTAGATAAGCACTGGGGTGTTGATTACGATAAAATGAGAACATTTTTTGTTGATACAGTAAAATCTAGCTTCGAGGCTGGAGAAACTTTCGAGACCTTAGATGGTTTTATTGGGCAAGTTAAGAAAGATATGAACGATAACCCTGGTGATCAAAATTGGTCAATGGAAGGTGCTTTTTCTGTTGATGCAAATGGAGAAAAAGATGGAGAGTGGGTAAATGCATGGTTTCTAGTAGATGCAAGTGCAACCCAGCCCAAAAGGGAAATAGTTGAATACTATTTTGTGAAAAATGGTAAAATTCATGAATTCCAACAAAGCAGAAGAGTAATAATCGATTAAAATTATAGGGTTCGAAAGAGTCTTATTCTTAATAAATTAAGCTCCACAAATCGTGGGGCTTTATGTTTTCCCCACACGTATAGTAAAACAATCAAAAATTAAATAGCATTTCACGAACTATATTTAATAGTTTTTTTATAATTCTCATGGAGGTTAATACCACTGACAATTGCACTGAGAGTTAGGACTTAGATTGTCGTGAAGAGGAAGGTTCGATCCCCTCCCCCTCCGCACAAAAAATAGGAAAATTTATGGCAACGTTGATTTTGCGAGATACATACCGCACATTAGAAGCGGAAATGAAAGAAATCGATAAGAAGAAGAGAGAAACTGCAGAAAGAATACGAATCGCTGCGGATCATGGGGATTTAAAGGAAAATGCCGAATACCACGCGGCCAGAGAAGAACAAAGCCTCATCGTATATAAAAAACAATTGATGCAGTCCCATGCACCATTTCGATTTATCGAAGATGGGGATATTGATACAGAAGACGTGGGATTTGGCAATAAAGTAACGATTCTTGAAGAAGGAAAAGCCGACACTGAGATTTACCACCTATTAGGTCCTATTGAATTTGAATTTGATGTGTATCCGAATATCGTCACTTACCATGCACCATTTGCTCAGGCCATGATTGGTAAAGAGGTGGGTGAAGATTTTACCATTGATATCGAAGGTAAAGAGATTAAATTTACAATTAAAGGAATTGAAAAGATTTCCATAAATAAGGCATCTTCTAGTTCAAACTAACTATTGAATTATAAAATCATAATGTTCAGAATATTATTACTAATTAATAATTAGATTCATTCTTTAATGATTAAAAAGATATTATTGATTTTTTTGGCCAATATAGTGGCCATATCCCCAGTTTTTTCTGTTGACCTTGATGACCTTGGACCTCATACCGTTAAGCGCGAATTTAACCAATTTACACCGATGCGTGATGGTATTCTATTAGCAACGGATGTATATAGACCTGAAACGGACGATAAAATACCCGCAATTCTACTACGTACTCCTTATACGCGAACGCTCGAAACGTACTTTTTACAAGGGCAATATTGGGCATCTCATGGTTATGCATTTATAGTACAGGATGTGCGTGGGCGCGGCGATTCTGAGGGTGTATTTGACCCTCTTGTTCAAGAGGAAAATGATGGATTCGATGCTCAAAGCTGGATTGCGCAGCAACCTTGGTCCAATGGCCAGGTAGGCACTATGGGACGGTCCTATTCTGGGTGGACACAGGTGTTTCCAGCTTCATTGAATAATCCCGCCTTAAAAGCCATGATTCCTGTGGTTACCCCACCTGACCCTGGAAAATATTGGCCAATGCGTAATGGAGGTCTTTATATTGGTATGATAGAGTGGGCTATGATTGTTGATGGACGAACAAATCATAATTTTCCTCAAAATGCCATAGAACCAGAGAAAGGTGCGGTTGTCTGGGAAGCTTATAATAATCTTCCACTACGTGACATCGATATAAAAATTGGATATCGCTCTCAAATATGGCAAAATTATTTAGATAATATATATAATGAATCGTACTGGGTTTCCCGCAGTTACCAACATCGTCTACAAAATTCACAAACACCCATGTTGCATATTACTGGTTGGTATGATGGAACACTTGGAGGAACTCTTCAAAATTTTCCTAATATGAGACAAAATGCAAACCCTAAAATACGAGATGAACAATACTTAATCATTGGTCCTTGGCGTCATTGGGTTGAATCGGATGCGAAGAATACAAAAATTGGAGATATCGATTTTACTGAAGCCTCAAAATTGGATTTACAAGAAGTTTACCGTAAATGGTTTGATTATCATTTAGGAGAAAGGAACAATGAAGTGAAAGACTGGGCTCATGTTCGTCTTTTTATTATGAATGGTAATCGTTGGATTGAAGCGGACGATTGGCCTGTCCCGGGTACTGAATATGTAAAATATTATTTGCGCGAAGGGAATAGACTAAAAAAAAGAAAACCTAATACTGATGAATTACCCGATAAGTATACCTACGATCCGGAAAATCCAGCTCCATTTATTTGGAGTTACAGCGTGGATTCGGGTGGACCTGATAACTATGAAAAAGTAGATAGAAGAGATGATGTTATTATTTATGAAACCGACGTATCTGAAAATATATTAACCGTTGCAGGACCAATAACTGCAACAATATATGCCGCTACTTCAGCAACGGATACAGATTGGGTAGCAAGGATTTCTCTGGTGCATCCAAGTGGTTATGTTCAACGATTGACCGAAGGATGGGTGCGTGCTCGTTCTAGGAATGGTCTATTTCAAAATGAACTGATTGAGCCCGGAGTTATTGAAGAATATAAAATTGACCTTTGGGGAACAGCCGTGGACATACTACCTGGATATTCCCTGCGTTTATCTATAACATCTTCTTCTTTTCCACTTTTAGCGAGGAATTTAAATACTGGTAAAGATATTACGAATGAAACCAATGCCATAGTCGCATCACAAACCATTTATCATAATAATATTTATTCTTCTCACGTAACGATTCCTATTCTTGGTAAATAGATAATTTCTTATTTTATACTTAATAATTCATTGTAAGTATTTTTTACTGCTTCTAAATTTTCACACCCACGAAACTTATTAAAGGAGGATCCATGCGGTTAATAATATATTCAATTGCATTATTGACTTTTTCTTCGATTTTTAGTCAAAGTGTACTTTCAGAAGAAATAAAACGATTATCAAATCTAGCACAGGGTACTGTGGGTGTAGCAGCAATCCATTTGGAATCGGGTGAGGGATTTTACCAGAACGCAGATGAGAGTTTTCCCATGGCTAGCACATATAAAGTCCCTATAGGTGTTCGCTTATTAGAGCGTGTCGATAAAGGGGAGATTTCTTTAAATGATATGATTACAATTGAGCCAGGAGATATAAGCCCTGGATGGGGCACATTGCTTGAGCGCATAAATAGACCTGGTGTAAAACTATCTATTATTAATTTATTGGATATGATGTTAACCTATAGTGACAATGCTGCAACAGACATATGCTTAAAAGCTGCCGGAGGCCCAAAGGATGTCACTAAATCATTACGTGACCTAGGCATTAAAGGAATGCGCGTTGATCGCGAAACATTGGACATTATAGCAGATGGGTTGGGCATTACTGGTTTACCCCCACGATCTGAAATGGACCACACAACTTTTTCAAAGTTTCAAGCAAAGGTATCAAAAATAAAAGAAAAAGAAGCGTACGAAGCTTTTAAAAGAGATCCAAGAGATCAGGCGACCCCAAGGGATATGATGAAACTTCTATCAATGATATGGAAAAATAAAATTCTAACACCAGAATCCAATTCATTGTTAAGAGAAATAATGCTGAATTGTGATACCGGTGTAAATCGCTTAAAAGGAAAATTGCCAATTGGTACACAAGTAGCCCATAAAACAGGAACAATCGGTATAAGCGGAAATTATTCTGTAAACGATGTTGGTGTTTTATACTTACCCAGTAATAGAGGGCATGTAGCTATTTCCGTTTATATTAAAGATTCAAAAGCTGGCCATGAAATGTGTGAAACGGTAATTGCTGAAATATCGAGAAGTATTTACGACTATTTTCTGTATCGATAAAAATTTTATGATAGCAAAGCTGAATAATAGTGAATTTTTCATTGTATAGTAATGAATCCATTCTTTTTTCGAGACGTGCAATGTTACTACGTAGCTGTGCGGCTGCAATAACATTTATGACATTGAATTTGAGTGCATCAATTAGTAAGAAAAGAAAAAAGTATACAAGTGACAAATTTGGAAATTATGATTTTGGCTTAGATGAAATAAAGGAACAACGAGCATTTCGTTTGCATCAAGAAAGCATAGTAATCGATATGGTGCAACAAGGCATTGGGGGTTATCGTGTCTTTGAGGAACCACATTTAAAGGATCTACAAAACTCCAATAAGGATTATATGAGTCTTGGAGCTATTTATTCAGAAGATATTTTAGGTCGCAAAAATGTAATGCGCGAAAGATGGAAAGATGCAGGTATAACCGTTGGATGTGTTGGCGATATACTACCCTATGTTTTGTTGGCTGAAAATCTTTCATGGCTTTCCATTGCAACTTCATCTGCTGATATTTATCAAGCCCAAAAATCAAATGGACACACAGTTCTTGAATATCACCAACCTACAGGTGGTCTTCCACGCGATATATCAGTACTTGAAAAGGCTTATTTAAAAGGGCGACGTATACAAGGTATTACATATAATCTTAGTGATTTTGTTGGATCTGGGTGTACAGAACGTGTTGATCATGGGCTAACCTTTTATGGTGTTGAAGTTGTTAAAAAATGTAATGAATTAGGAATGATAGTTGATTTATCACATACTGGACCATTAACTACGTACGATACGTGCAAAATATCAAAATTTCCCGTTATTGCAAATCATACTGGATCAAAAGAAGTGTATAATCACCAACGGAATAAAAGTGATAAGGAGTTACGGGCCATTACAGATACAGGCGGGATAATTGGGGTGTATGCAGTTCCATTTTTTTTAACTGATAATCCAAAAGCAAATATTAGCCATATGCTTAATCATATTGATTATATAGTTAATCTTGTTGGTTGGGAGCATGTTGGGATTGGTACAGATTGGGTAAATACGGGCACTAAAGACTATATAGAATCGATTTTCGGGTTAGAAGCACAGGCGAGTATTGGTTTTCGCCCAGAACACAATATTAATACTAGGCAAAACCTTATCGGATTTGACGATGCAAGAGATTTCCCAAATATAACTCGTGGATTAGTCGCAAGAGGCTATACTGATGACGAGATTAAGGGTATTATTGGGGGTAACTTTTTGAGGGTTTTTCAAGAAATATGTGGTTAGGATTATATTCAACCGTAAAATATTAATATTTTGCTTCGCGAGTTGTCTTTTAAGCCAAACTGTCAACATCATCACCGCTGATGATATTACCATAGGTTCTTTTCAAACAGTTACTGAAATTTTGCAAGGTAGAGTTCCTGGGTTGATTGGAGATAACATGAGCGGGCAGGGAGGCGCAGCTCGCATCAGATTCAGGGGCACCATTAGCATGTTACGACGCAATTCCCCTATTATCTATATCGATAATATTCGGATTGATAATAGCATAACGGATTATAATGGCTCAATTTCAACTTCACGTTTAAATGATATTGATATTAATAATATTGATAGGATTGAAATAATTAAAGGTGCTTCTGGTGCAACCTTATATGGAACAGATGCCGCCAGTGGTGTGATTCATATCTTTAATAAAAAAGGAAGTTTCTAGGCATGGGTGATTTTGAGATTAAAGATTTACCAAAACGGACACAGTCATTTTGGAAAATTGCTGGTCCGGGTGCCGTTCTTGTAGGTCTTTCGATCGGTGCTGGGGAGATTATTATCTGGCCAAGCATTGTAGCTGAATATGGAGCTAGTATGGTTTGGGCTGCCATGATAGGTATTTTTCTTCAGTTATGGGTAAATCTTGAAATTGGTAGGTGGACAATTGCTACTGGAGAGACAGCATTCACGGGTTTTTCTCGGATATGGTTAGGATTTGGGCCACTTTTTTTATTTCTCGCAATACTTGCTAATTTGGCACCAGGATGGGCAAGGGCTTCTGGACTTGCTTTGAAAGCTTTAATTGTTGGACCTACCGGTTATGGTTCGGATACATTTTGGACGGTCATAACATTTCTTATTGCTTCCATAATTTTATTTGGTCCTAATGCCATTTATAAGTCAGTAGAGCGAAGTGTAGAAGCGCTCATTCTCATTGTTACAATTGGACTTATTAGCATGACTTTTGCGATAGGATCATCAGATGTTTGGTATAATTTGGGTAAAGGAATGGTAAATATTGGATATCGTGATCCAGGAATTTCAGTTAAAGTATTATTCAGTGCACTTGTTTTTGCGGGTGCGGGTGGGATTTATAATCTTTTTTACAGTTTTTATCTTCGGGATAAAAATATTGGGATGGGGGCAAGAATACCTAAAATGATAAATCCATTACGCGGGAAAGGTGAAGCAATACCTTCAAAAGGTTTTTTATTTAAAGAAAACTCAAAAAATCTTAGGCGTTTTGCAGAATGGTGGAATTATATAAAAAAGGATCAAATTATCTTTTTTTGGGCGTTGAATTCTTTCACAATTACCTTATTTATTTTTGGTGCTTTGGCGGTATTACATCCTCGTGGTATTATTCCAGCCCCTGGTACATTAATTTGGGATGAAGCTTTAGTTTTAGGTGAAGTATGGGGCAATCCTGGAAAAATCATTTTTTTGATAGTGGGTTTTGCAACACTTTTTGGAACTCAACTGGTAATCCTTGATGGGGTTAGTCGCACACTTGCAGATATTATTTTTATGAATGTAAAAAAAGCAAGATGTAGGGAAGTAGGTTGGTGGTACATGATATTTTGCGGTAGCTGGATGGTTGTGGGTTGTTTGCTTACATTTATTATGGAAAAGATAGGTGTTAGTGATCTAGGTTTTATTTTTAATGCAGCGTACGTGGGTGGCTTTACAATGGCTATATACGTACCACTAATACTTTACATAAACCTAAAGTACTTACCTAAGTCCATTAAACCAGGATTTACAGCAACTACTATGATGATTATTGCTTCCCTTGTTTATATTGGATTTGCAATTAGTTCGTTTATTTGGGAAATAACTACACGTATTTAATTTTAATTAACGTAAAAAGGTCAAATCATTAAATCAAAAATATATTCTGGAGTACTAATTTTATGAATACACTAAAACTTATTATTTTAAATATCCTGCTTGTCTCTGTAGCTATTAGTCAATCTTTTGAGGATCTTTCACCAAAAGTTAAGAGCTTCGTTAATATATCCGATACCAATTTTATTATTAAAAATGTTCGTCTTATAGATGGAACCGGTTCTCCAATTAAAGAAAATATGTCTGTTGTAGTTCAAGGTGGTAGAATTGTTTTAGTTGATAAGGCAAATGATATTAAACACCAATCTATAACGAAAGTAATTGATGCTAAAGGACATACACTGATACCAGGATTGGTAATGCTACACGAGCATATGTTTTACCCCTCTGGAGAAGGTAGGTATAACACAAATCAAGTATCATTCCCGCCTTTATATTTGGCCGGTGGTGCAACGACAATACGTACTGGTGGTAGTGTTGATACCTATACAGACCTTGCGATCAAAAGAGAAATTAGAGAAGGAAATATTGCTGGTCCAGATATGGATGTTACGGCACCTTACCTTGAAGGCCCAGGTGCATTTTTATATGCCATGCCGATTATAACAACACCTCAAGAAGCACGTAATCATGTAAAATTTTGGGCTGATTTGGGCGCCACCTCATTTAAAGCCTATAATTGGATTGATCGAAGATCACTTAAAGCTGCAATTAGAGCGGCTCATCAACGAAGGTTAAAGGTTACGGGTCATTTGTGTTCGATCACATATCGGGAAGCCGCTGATATGGGGATTGACAATTTAGAACATGGATTCTTTGCAGCGACAGATTGGGTTTTAAATAAAAACCTGGATGAATGCCCAAGGGGCGAAGATACCAGAATACTAGATATAGATTTGAATGACAGTGAATTCATTGAACTTGTTGATTATTTAATATCACGAGGCGTGGCACTAACTTCTACTTTGGCCGTATTAGAACGTTGGGCTCCTAATCGAACACCTCCCCCAAAAGGAGCGCATGAATCCATTCTTCCACAACTTCAAGAACGTTACAAAGAGAATTTAAAGAGACGAGTAAAAATGAGCGGTGAAAAAGGTAAAAAATTATTTAATCGTTATATGGCTATGGAAAAAGCTTTTTATGATGCTGGCGGATTATTAGTGGCTGGGACAGATCCGACGGGTGCTGGTGATGTAATTCCTGGATATGCAAATCAACGTACTATACAACTTTTAATCGAAATGGGATTAAGTACTGAAGATGCAATAAAAGTATGCACATATAATGGCGCACTATATCTTGAAAAAGATGATGATATCGGTACGATTGAAAAAGGAAAGAGGGCGGATATGATATTAATAAAAGGAAATCCCTCATTAGACCCTGAAGCCTTTCGAGATATGACTATTGTATTTAAAAATGGTATTGGCTATGATTCTCAAAAATTATTCAAATCAGTTAAAGGTTGGGTTGGTGTTCGTTAGCGAATTTTTATTTGATTTAAATTTCAATCAAAAATTTCACTTATAGTCTGTTTCATGAAAATTCAATACAGATTTCTAGTCATTTATCCTAGATACGCTGTGGTAACTGTTCTGTTTTTATTTGGATTGGCTATGGCCAATTATGGAGGTGGAACCATTATAAATCCAGAGGAAGTTGGGCATGATTTCTTACGAAATTTTTTAAGTGATCTCGGCAAATTCAATTCCGGTAATATGGTTTCCATGGTCCTTTTTTCATCTGCGCTGATTCTTGTGGGTATACTTTTTTCCGGGCACTTTTATTATTTTATGAAACTATATACAATAGATCGGCCGATAGGATGGATAGTGCGTATAGGATGTACAATTGGAATCTTTGGTTCTATTTGCTTTGCTGGGGTTGGGTTTACCCCACATAATATTCTGTCTCAGCCACATATGTTTTTTGTGAATTGGGCATTTCGATCCTTCCTTGTTGCAGCAATTTTAATTAGTATTACAATTTTTATGGATAAACGGTTCCTATTTCGTTATGGCATAGGCTATGTTATATTTGCTGTAATGATTTTTTTCTATATTCTCGTATTAGAATATGGGCCCGATCCAAAAGGGAGCGATTTTGCTTTGGTATTTAGTGTGGTTGCCCAAAAAATAATCATATTTGTCTTTATGCTATCGGTATATTTTCAATCGTTTGGAAATTCAAAATTAATTGCAGATATTTCATCAGAATAATTAATTATATAATCAACAATTTTGGGAGAAAATATGTTTCATCTTAGGCTTATTTTTGGCATCGTGCTACTCAGCTATGGGTGTGAGAAACCATTGGAAGGGTGGAATAAATATGTCCATGCAAAGGATGCAATAGCAGCACAAAAATCAATCACCGGTGATTTATTGTATCAACACATATCTACTTTAGCTTCAGATGATTTTGAAGGACGCTTTCCTGGGACCATCGGCGAGGAAAAAACCATCAAATATTTAACACAAATATATCAATCATTGGGATTGCAACCGGGGAATCCTGACGGCACATATCTCCAAAAGGCCACCATGACTGGTGTCACATCAAATTTAAAAGCCCAATTTATAACAGACGATGAACGATGGGTTCTGAATGTAGGTGATGAAATCATCGGCAACTCTTTCCAGCTCAAGGACCAGGTGGAGTTAAAAGCAAAAGATATTATCTTTTGCGGTTACGGCGTTAATGCACCGGAATATGGCTGGAATGATTTTGAAGGTATAGATGTTAAGGGCAAGGTTATTGTCGTGTTGGTAAACGACCCGCCTATCATGCAAGATGGAGAATTGGATACATCTATGTTTGGCGGCGAGGCCATGACCTATTATGGTCGCTGGTCCTATAAATATGAAGAAGGGCTCCGCCAGGGGGCAGCTGGTGTTATTGTGGTTCATGAAACCATCCCAGCCGGTTACCCATTCAGCGTATTGCAAAATGGGTCAGGTGGCGAGCAACTTACCATTGAAGACCCCACCACCACACCGTTGGCATTTCAAGGATGGATTCCTTTGAAATCAGCGGAGCGCTTATTTAAAATGAGTGGATTGGACTATCACGAATTAAAAGCAGCTGCTGTAAGTCCAAATTTTAAATCTGTAGCCCTTGAAACAAAATTCAATGGAAAAATGACTAATTCCGTTCATCGATTCAGCTCCAATAATATTGTGGCCAAATACGAAGGGAATGATCCTGAATTAAAAGATGAATATATTATTTACACCGCCCATTGGGATCATCTTGGTAAAAATAAAAGCGCGGAAGGGGACCAAGTTTATAATGGAGCCAATGACAATGCATCTGGCACGGCCATGATTATGGCTGCAGCTGAAGCATTCAGCAATTTGGTAGAAGGTTCTAAACGATCCATTTTGTTTCTGGCAGTGACGGCAGAAGAACAGGGGTTGCTTGGTGCAAAATATTACAGCTTAAATCCTTTATATCCCCTGGAAAAAACCATTGCCGTAGTCAATATTGATGCCATGGGGAACACTTTCGGCCGCACCAAAGATCTTATTGTGGTGGGCAAAGGAAATTCTGAATTGGATGAAGTGTTGGAATTTGCTGCTGCACAAGATGGCAAATATCTCATTCCTGATGCTGAACCAGAAAAAGGGTTTTATTATCGATCAGACCATTTTGCATTTGCTAAACAGGGCGTACCAGCCCTATACGCAGACGGTGGGCTTGATGTCGTAGAAAAAGGTAAAGACTTTGGTTATGCAATGAAGGACGATTATACAAACAATCATTATCACGGTTTAAGCGACGAAATACATGATAACTGGATTTTCGATGGTATGGTAGAAGATGGTCGTATTTTATTTCGCGTCGGGTATGCCTTAGCTCAACATGATAAATGGCCCGAATGGGCTGAAGGTACGGAGTTTAAAGCGAAAAGGGAGGCAATGCTGTCCAAATAGAAAAACGGTAATTTTAGCCCGATTTCTTCCAATCTTCCTTTCTGAATTGTAAACCTTGGGTATTTTAATGAGGATCTAAATAATTTGTGTGGATTCTCATCAGTGAATAAAATAGTCAGTATTTTAACTAAGACGTTCACCCCATTCTTTGGGTGTATAGGTTTTCATGCTAAAGGCATGGATTTCATTATTGATCATTTTTCCCAGTGCATTATATACCAATTGATGACGATCTAATAAACCCATTGATTCAAAGGTAATCGATACGATTATAGCAGATAAATGATGACCGCCGGTAAATTGCTCGTGATGGACGTGCTTTCCGGTTCTATCTTTAATATCTAAATGAGCCAGATCCAAATGGTTTTCTAGATGATTGCGTATAACTTCTTCAATATTCATATCAATTTTATTTATAAGATTATCCCTAAATTACCATTGATGAAACCATCTGACCAAATCCAACTCACCGATGACGATAAAGCTCGATATGAAAAACGAATCGCGGAAATTGATTTGAATGATATCCCTATGGTGGTCAAAAGCATTCCAATCAAAATTGAACGGCTTATTGGGGACCCCGGTTTATTGGACTATCAAATTGCATTGGTTTCTGACATTTCAAAATTGTTGAATGCACTATTGGAATTGTCGGAAGAAAGTGTAACACTAAAAAAACGTATTTTATTTGCATTGGAATATTTTTTGGAAGAACAGGATGAAATTCCAGACAACAATCCACAAATCGGCCTGTTAGACGATTATGTATTGGTGCGTTGGGTGGTGGATAATATAATGACCGATTATACGGAATTATACGAATCGTAACGGTTTAATCGTTCAATTCTTCTTCAGAGAACTGCCACTGGCATGTATGGCACCACCAGGGCTTACCATAATATTCTGGTAAATCCTCTTGCCGCTGCATGGGGTTATTACACTTGGGACAATCCCGTTCGGCATCTTTATTTGGCCATTGATAATCCGGGCGAAATTTGACCGAATTATCTAATTGTTGTTCATTGCTCATATATGAATTTAGGTATGAAATCCTCCTTGGCAATAAGAGAAAAATAGGTCAATTCGATAAAACCCATAATTGCCAGAGGACCAATATACTTAATCCCATACCGGCATAGTTAGTCATTCGATAATCCTTTTTCGCCCTTTGAACTTTTGAGTGTAGCAATACCGTACTTAAATAAACATTGACTGTGTCGCCGCTAAGTACAAAAATCTTTTTGTCCGATTCAATTTTTCCGTATGAAATAAATGGATCTTGAATCGAGGGCGATTGATGACTGATGCGGTGTACGCCTTCTAAAACAGGAATAGGGTTTGAAATGGGTGTGTGACCCATGAGGATGCCATCTACGTAAATAGGTACGGTAGTCGTATCCGCAGAAATGCGTATATATCCCGGCTCAGACTCAAATATGGGCGACTGTCCAATCGCAGTTGAAAACCACATGAAAAGGATAAATATATATTTATTCACCATATAATAAATTATTTTCATATGAACCTCATAAAGAAGGAACTTCTACCCCTGAAAAATGACCAATAATCGTATTTACAGTTTTTCTCAAACCGCTTTTCTAATTATCGCGCTTTTCATTATTTCCTGCGCCAATTTCAAAGTCTACTTTAATACTTTTTATAATGCAGAAGTCTATTTCGAAAAGGCTGAAAAATCACGACTAGAAAACCGTGGAGATGCCCTACCAGAGATTGCCAAGACCCATTATGAAAAGGTGATTGAAAAAACACAAACCATTTTGGATGACTTCCCCGAATTCGATCGGAGAAAATCAGCCTATCTAATGATGATTCAATCTCAGTTTTATTTGGCAATATACGGAGATGCAAATCGTACCTTATCTGAAATGAATAACGAATTAAATGATGAAGTGAGAGAAGAGGCCGTCTTTTGGACTGCCATGATCAAATGGAAAGAAGGGAAGGTGCAGCCGGCCATAAATGATCTCACCGCAATACTGTTGAATGATATGCATATGGAGATGGAAGCAAAAGTGAATATGGCCATTGCAGAGATTTATTTTGACCAACAGATGAAAACCCAATCAATGGATTATCTCGAAAAGGCAGCGGAAATCATCCAAGACCCCATTGAAAAAGGGCAAATATATTATCGAATTGCAGACCTTTCCTTTTCTGATGAAGACTATGACCGTGCTTTAAGTGCATATCAGCAAGTAATAAAATTGTCTCAAACTAAAAAACAAATTCAAGAAGGGCACCTGCGATCGGTGCAGATTTACCGCCTCCAAGGTCAATTGGATTTAGCAACTCGAACCATTAAAGAAATGCTATTGGATGAAAATTTTTCAACCATATACAGTGACCTTGAACTTGAATTGGCCAAACTTTATCAGCATCAAGGGATGTATGTCGAAGCGAAGAACAGACTCGAATCCATCGTGCAGGATTATCAGCGAACTATTGCATCTGCAGAGGCTTACTATATGCTCGGTCAATTATCTATCAACCAGGATTGGGATACTGAGGCTGCATTAAAACAATTTGAGATGGTATCTAAAGAGCATAAGCAGTCCTTATATGCATCGTCGGCAAAAATTCGATTGAAAGAGATAAAGGCTTATCAAAAAATATATAGCGAATATGGGCCATGGATGGAACGGGTGACTCAAGTGGACTCCATGGGCAACAGCACGTTAACATTTGATGATGAAATTGGATTATCTACTGTTCTCTATGGATTGGCTGAGCTTGAATTATTTCACTTTGGCCGAAGGGATTCGGGCATTATTTATTTGGATCAGCTCACTGCTTTTGCGCCATCTGCGCCATTGGTTCCCAAAGCATTATATGCAAAATCTACTATTTTGTCTGAAATGGGTGATGATTCGACAGCAAATGTACTTAAGCAACGCATTGTTAAGTTCTATCCCAAAACTGATTATGCGATGGCTATCATCCAATCGGATTCATCAATCGCAACTGGAAAATCCAATTCAGATCATCAATTGGTTACGGCAGAAGCACAATGGGAAATAGATCCTATATTGGCAATGGATAATTATAAAGAAATCGTATCCACGGATACCGTTTCAGAGGCCAGTGCCAAAGCAGCGTATTTCTTGGCACACCAATATGACTATGAATTTATTCGGCCTGACAGTGCAATCAAATATTATGAATGGGTATTAAAACATCACGGACGAAGTGAGCAAGCAGTCGAAGCTCAAAAACGCGCTTTAGTTCTTAATATATTTTTAGCTGATACAACGGACCATAATGCAAATTGAAAAAGCAAAAATTCTAACCAACGCAGAGGTGGCTCATAATATTTGGGAAATGAAATTTGAAGCTCCGCTAATTGCAAAAGGGTTGAAAGGTGCTGGTGAGTTCCTAAATATTTTATCTATCGAGAGATGGCAAAACCCTTTGCGCCGACCCATGAGTATTGCATCTTCAAATGGAGAGATCCTTTCTATTATTTATAAAATTTTTGGAGAAGTGACCACAATTCTGTCCAATAAACGAACTGGCGATTATATAGAATTACTGGGACCGTTGGGAAATACTTTCACTCATTGGCAAAATGGACACCACCCCATATTGGTAGGTGGTGGCGTAGGCTTAGCGCCTATACTCAATCTTCAATCTGAATGTAAATCGGCAAAAATTGAGCATTCCATCATCATCGGTGCCCGGAGCAGCAATGAACATTTTATAGGTCATAATCCGGATCAACAGATTTATTTAACCACCGATGATGGCACAGCGGGGGAAAGCGGTACGGTCATGGGGCCATTAGAAAGATTGGTTAAAGAAAAAGCCAATCCATATATTTATGCCTGTGGACCGGAACCCATGCTGGAGTCTGTTCGAGACTTTTCATTGGCGCAAAATGTACCTGCACAATTATCTGTAGAAAGCTACATGGGATGCGGTGTGGGTTTTTGCCAAGGATGTGTTATCCCAAGGGTAAGTAGTCAAATTCAAGATCATAGCTACCATCATAAATATTCACTGGTCTGTTTAGATGGTCCCGTATATGAAGCGAAGGACATCCAATTTGCCTAACCTAAAGTTAACCATGGGAAATGTAGAATTTGATAATCCCATCTGGGTGGCATCTGGTACCTTTGGTTATGGAACAGAAGCGCCTGAATTGGTGGATGTAAATAATCTCGGCGCGATTGTGACCAAATCCATTACACGTAAGCCAAGAGAAGGGAATCCTCCACCGCGAATTGTAGAAACATCATCAGGTATGATTAACTCCATAGGATTGGCCAATATTGGTGTGGAAAAATATATTCAAGAAATGCTCCCGGTTTATGAATCTCTTTCCACAAAGATTATCATGAATATTGCAGGTACCGATATTCAGGAATATATAGAAATCCTTGAAATGGTCGAATCGGTATCTTCAGTTATTGCTGGATATGAGATTAATATATCTTGCCCCAATGTAAAAAAAGGCGGGATGGAATTCGGTGTGGATTGCGATATGACAGCCAAGCTAACTGAAGCATTGCGATCCCGTACCGATCGACTTATTATCATGAAACTCAGCCCCAATGTATCCGATATTGTATCCATAGGCAAAGCATCTGAGGATGCAGGTGCAGACGCAGTTTCTGCAATCAATACTGTGGTGGGAATGAGCATTACTGCCAAAACAGGGATGAGTAATATTTACACCACATATGGGGGACTATCAGGGCCTGCCATCAAGCCTGTGGGGCTTGCAGCGGTTCATAAGCTCTATAATAAACTAAACATTCCCATCGTTGGGTTAGGTGGCATTGTGAGTGAAGAAGATGTTGCCGAATACATGCTTGCCGGAGCAAAGGCAGTGCAAGTTGGAACCGCTAATTTTAGAAATCCCGGTATCAGTGAAGATATAATTTCTCGGTTCAATTTATTTATCGCGGAAACCAAATGGGGTTCGGCGGAAGAAATGGTGGGGCAGGTAAATACCCATTCATGAGACGATTAACCTTATTTTTTATTTTTTTAATGGTGGTGACTGGATGCAGCAATTCTCCTCGCTATCGTACAGGACCGGTTAAGGCAGGTGGTGTAAAATCAAAAAATCCACCTGCATTGAAAACGAAGGCCAATGGTAATCATCGAAAAGTGATGAAAGGAGTAAGCTCCTTTTATGCCGAAGATTTTCATGGAAAGCTCACAGCCAATGGAGAAGTGTATGATATGTATGGATTGACCGCAGCACATAAAACTCTCCCCTTGAATACGATTGTTCGCGTGACGAACTTAGCCAACAACAAATCACTCATTTTACGAATTAACGATCGGGGCCCTTACGTGAAAGGCCGAATTTTGGATTGTTCTTATGGTGCAGCTAAAAAGTTAGATTTTGTTACTCAAGGCACTACAGAAGTAAAAATTGAAGTGATTGAATGGGGCGATAACAAGTACATGAAACACCGAAACTAAACCATGGCCAAATATTATATCACTGTGAATCCTCATGGAGGGAAGAAAAAAGGGTTTGATATCCTAGAACAGGTGCTACCTGTTTTTGAAAGTGTAAATGCCGAGGTAACTGTTTTAGAGACTGAATACGCAGGACATACCCGTGATTTAGCCCGTGAAACTAATATGTCTGAATATGACGGGTTTTGCTGTATTGGTGGTGACGGCACCATGCACGAAGCCATCAATGGTTTGATGACTCGGCAGGATGATCAGCGATTTCCAATCGGTTTGATTACAGGGGGGACTGGTAATTCATTCATGCATGACCTGGATTGTTTAGATCCGGTCAATGCGGCGAAACGGATTATTACGGGCAGACGGCGTCCCATCGATATATTGGAATGTGATGCAGATGGTGTAATTTATTATGGATTCAATATAGTGGGATGGGGGATTCCCACTGATGCCAACAATCTAGCTGAAAAGATGCGATGGTTGGGGACCCAGCGTTATAATGTGGCATCCGTCATTGAAGTGTTCCGTCACCAAAAGCGATTTGCACGTGTTGAAATTGATGGTAATATGATTGGTGCCGATTTTGGTTTTATCATCGGCTGCAATACCATCCATACTGGTAAGGGCATGAAAATGGCACCCTTGGCACGGTTAGACGATGGACTCATTGACCTCGTTATTGCACGGAAAGTGGGTCGGTTAAAACTGCTCAGATTATTCCCTAAAGTATTTTCCGGGAAACATATTGGCGATACTGCTGTAGACTATCGACAAGTAAGTGAATTCATGATTAAACCGGAAGATCGAAATACATTAAATATTGATGGTGAAATGCTGGGCAGCACACCCATTCATGTGAAAGTTTTACAAAAAGAAATAGACGTATTGGTATAAAATGAAAAGCACTTTATTAACACGGATGCCAATTGTATTGGTCGGTATACCACTTATTATTTATCTATTGAATGAAGGGGGTATGATTTTTTCAAGCTTTGTGGCTTTAATAACCTTCCTATGTTTAATCGAATTTTATGGGTTAAAAAGAAAAAGTGGAGCAAGACCGAATGGTATGATCGGTATATTTATGGCGCTCACCATTTGTTTTATGTACATTCAATTCCCCAATGCCAATGCAGTGAATATATTAACAGGCATGTTAATATTAATAGTCCTTGGCTTGTTTATAGAGATGTTTAGTAGACACGATGATCCTCTGTCCAATATCATGATGACCTTTGGTGGCGTAGTCTATGTGGCGGGATTGCTGGGGACGATGATTGCCCTGCGAAACTGGGATGCCTTGAATGGCACTCGATTTACAATGGCCATGATATTTTCAGTATGGATTTGTGATACAGCGGCCTATATATTTGGAATGTTATGGGGAAAGAAAAAACTTATTGAACGCATCAGCCCCAAGAAAACCATTGTTGGTTTTTTGGGTGGAATCGTTGGTGCGTTTGTTTCATTTTATGTGATGAATAATTTGGACTTTATTCAATTTGAGCTTAATGGATTACACCTTTTAACACTCACATTCATCGTAGGTGTTTGTGGTCAATTGGGCGATTTTGTTGAATCGATGTTTAAGCGGGATGCCGGCGTAAAAGATTCAGGAAAATTGTTGTTGGGTCATGGGGGTGTATTGGATCGATTTGATTCATTAATTTTTACCAGTCCATTGGTCTTTATTTTCGTTTCTTTCTTATAAAATTTAACGGAGAGTTCTTCCAAATTCCGTGGCGAAAATGTAAATTCGCCAGCTTATTTCACAGAATTTAATCCGCTTACCAACTGAGGTAATTTATGGCGAATGTTTCTATCACTGGTTTTGGTGATAATTTAACGATAAACGGCGTCCGTATCGGCGACCTAACCCCGGCACAACATGAAGCAATTGAAAAAGAAAAGGGTGGCAATAATTATAGTCCCCTTGAAAATGTAGTTGTCTCCCATGTAAAAGATTCATCCACATTAATCGCCCGCAAACCCAACCCGGACGATATTTCATCCTATATTGAAGAAGAATTGATTGATGGACTTTGCTGTTATTCAGCTGTGAATCAAGGTCAATTGAATCAAACCATTGTGGATGCGGTTGTTTCCCATTTATCCGAAGAGAAGCTTCCCACCGTTCCTAGATCTATTCGGCATAAATATATGGCTGCTTTTTTGATGGCAGCAACAGGGGTAACTGGCATGGACCGAGTGGTGCCGAAAGTGGCGGGCGTTGAAGCACCGGAACTAATGTTTAAATTATCTCGCCGATGGGGATATCGTGTAAAAGGCATCCCTAAGGATGAAGCTATTGTTGTGGCGGCAAAAGGAAATTTTCACGGTCGTTCTATGACGGCCGTTTCTCTATCAGATGATCCGGATGCTTATGAAGATTTTGGGCCTAAAGTTCCGGGAATTGAATTGGTGGAATATAATAATATTGAGGCACTTCGAAGTTTATTTGAAGAAAAGGGAGATCGAATTGCATCCTATATCGTGGAGCCAATCCAAGGTGAGGCTGGCGTCATTGTACCCGATGAAAATTATTGGCCCCAGGTGGCAGCTTTATGTAAAGAATTCAATATTCTATTGGCTATGGATGAAGTGCAAACAGGGTTTGGACGAACCGGCGCCAATTTTGCACATCAATTATTTGGTGTAAAACCGGATCTCATAGGGTGTGGCAAGGCAGCCGGTGGCGGTGTGCTTCCAGTTTCGTTTGTGGCAGGTCGCAATGATGTTATTGGTGTTCTTACTCCTGGCTCAGAAGGATCGACATTTGGCGGATATCCTTTAGGTGCAGTTGTGGCCACCTATGCGATCAAAGTATTGGTAGATGATAGATTGGCAGATAAAGCCCATGAGAGAGGTGACCAGCTCATTGGACGATTCAATGGGATGAAAGAAAGATTTCCTGATAAAGTTAAATCGGTTAGAGGAAAGGGGCTCCTCACCGCTTTTGAAATGTACGACGCACCAGCATTGGATGGGCACCATGTATCCGTTGCTCTATTAGAAAAGGGCGTCTATGCCAAAGAAACTCACCACAGTACCGTCCGTGTTGCGCCCGCGTTAACCATTTCTGCAGATCAGATCGACCGTATTGCTGATGCAGTAGAATCTGTCATCGAAACATTATAGAATAGGAAATACGATGCAAGATATTTTAAACGCCCTTGGTATTAAAGATGTGAATTATGGTGCTTGTTCAGGCAATGGAAAATGGTCCACCAATGAAGAAGGTGTATTGCTGGAGTCTTATAATCCCGCCAATGGAGAACTGATTGCAAAAGTATATCAAGCAACAGAAAACGACTATGAAACCATTGTGGCCGAATCAGAGGCGTCGTTTGAGTCATTCCGCAAAGTGCCTGCTCCCATCCGAGGACAGTTGGTCCGCGAAATGGGGGACGCACTCCGTGAAAAGAAAGATGTATTGGGTAGTCTTGTTGCTATGGAAATGGGCAAAATCAAACAAGAAGGGGATGGTGAAGTCCAGGAAATGATTGATATTGCTGATTTTGCTGTGGGTCAATCCAGAATGCTGTACGGTAAAACCATGCACTCAGAACGGCCAGACCATCGCATGTATGAACAATGGCATCCATTAGGTCCGATTGGCGTCATTTCTGCGTTTAATTTTCCAGTAGCCGTATGGGCATGGAATGCATTTATTGCCGCCATTTGTGGCGACACAACCATTTGGAAACCATCATCCACTACACCGCTTTGTACCATTGCCGTCCAAAATATTTGCAATGAGGTGATGGCCCGAAATGGATATACAGGTATTTTCTCCTCAATTATTGGTCGAGGATCTGTGGTTGGCGAGCACATGTTAAATGATAAACGTCTTCCATTAATTTCCTTTACCGGCTCAACTAAAATGGGCCGGCACGTGGCATCAACCGTTTCTGAGCGATTTGGAAAAACTATTCTTGAGTTGGGTGGAAATAATGCCATCATTATCGATGAAACAGCTAACTTGGATATGGCTATCACAGCTGTGGTATTTGGGGCCGTAGGCACTGCCGGCCAACGATGCACTAGTACGCGGCGAATCATCATCCATGAAAGCATTCATGACAAATTTTTAAAACGCCTGTTGAATGCCTATGAACAGGTAAATATTGGCAATCCCTTGGAAGGTAGTACACTTATGGGTCCATTGGTTAATGAAAATGCTGTTAAAGATTTTTTAAATGCAGTGGAATCCGTTAAATCTGAAGGGGGAGATATCCTCTACGGAGGAGAGGCAATTGAAGGTGAAGGTTACTATGTTACACCGGCCATTGCTAAAGCTGAAAACCATTGGGATATTGTACAGCAAGAAACATTCGCACCGATTTTATACATTATGTCCTACAGCACAATGGAAGAAGCTATAGTCATGCATAACGGTGTACCTCAAGGCCTGTCATCTGCGATGTTTACTACCAATGTAGTTAATGCAGAATATTTCCTTTCCCACCGCGGCAGCGACTGCGGTATCGCAAATATCAATATTGGAACTTCCGGTGCTGAAATTGGTGGAGCATTTGGAGGTGAAAAAGAGACGGGTGGCGGTCGTGAATCCGGATCCGACGCGTGGAAACAATATATGAGACGTCAAACCAATACCATGAACTGGAGTGCAGAATTACCGTTAGCTCAGGACATTGAATTTGGTTTAAGTGAATGAGATATAATTAATTATAATAAGATTTATGATGAGTCCAGTTCACCCCAACGATGTAAGAAATAGTATTGGTCAATTTATGTTGGCTGATGGAATGGATCACGTAATTGACCTAGAAAAAAGTCATGGGTCATGGTTTGTAGATGCAAGAGATGGTAAAGAATATTTAGATTTATTTTCAATGTTTGCTTCCATGTCAGTGGGGTATAATCATCCTTACCTATTGGAGAATAAAGATAGGCTGACATTAGCTGCATTGAATAAACCCACTAATTCGGATGTTTATTCATCCCAAATGGCAGCGTTTGTTGATACGATAGGGCGTTTGGCGCAACCGAATTATCTTCCTTATGCATTTTACGTTGAAGGTGGTGCCTTGGCAGTGGAGAACGCATTAAAGACTGCATTTGATTGGAAAGTTCGTAAGAACTTGGCAGCAGGAAAGCCGGCTGGCACGGGGAAGATCATTCACTTTAAAGAATGTTTTCACGGACGATCCGGATATACCATGTCTTTAACTGATTCTCCAGATCCAAGAAAAGTACAATATTTCCCAAAATTTGACTGGCCACGGATTGATGCTCCAAAAATTATATTTCCCTTAACCGATGAAGGATTTGCCAATTTAAAGCGGGTAGAAGAGAGAGCCGTTCTCCAAATTCAAGAAGCCGTTGAAAATAATCCAGGTGATATTGCAGGGCTTATATTAGAACCCATTCAAGGCGAAGGTGGCGACAATCATTTTAGGGAAGCTTTTTTACGTCAACTTAGAAAATTGGCCAATGAGCATGAATTTTTACTCATTTATGATGAAGTGCAAACGGGGATCGGCATTACGGGGAAAATGTGGGCCCATGAACATTATGGAGAATATTGTCGTCCTGATATAATTAGCTTTGGGAAGAAAACACAGGTTTGCGGTATCTTTGCCGGTACACGCTTAGATGAGGTCGAAGGGCACGTATTTAAAGAGTCGAGTCGTATTAATTCCACATGGGGCGGTAACTTGGTAGATATGGTACGATTTACTATTTATCTGGAAATAATATCCCAGGAAAATCTTATTGATAAAGCTGCAGAAAATGGCGCTTATCTAAAACAAAAACTTGAAACACTGCAGTGTAAGAATATTGACAAAGTATCTAATGTACGGAATAGAGGCCTTTTTGGTGCATTTGATATGCGATCGACTGAAGAACGAGATAAAATGATTGGGTTAATTAGTGAAGAAGGCGCACTCATGCTTGGATGTGGCCATACATCCATCCGTTTCCGTCCCCATTTAAATATTACTCAAGATGAAATCGATCAGGGAATATCTATGATCGAAAGTGCAATCAGTAAATTATAAACCATGGCTGAAACTGGCATTTTATATATTGTTGCAACGCCCATTGGAAACCTCGAGGATATTTCATTTAGAGCGATTCGCATTTTAAAAGAATCATCTTTGATTGCAGCTGAAGATACCCGCCAGACCAAAAAACTTTTAAACCACTATAATATTTCCACACCTACTTTAAGTTATTTCGAACATAATCGTTTTACACGCATTCCTCAAATTGTTAACCATTTGAATACAGGTAAAGATGTGGCTGTAGTCACGGATGCAGGCACACCTGGGATTAGTGACCCTGCTTATAAACTCATTCGTGCTGCCATTGAAAAGAATGCGAGGGTAGAAGCCATTCCCGGCCCTTCAGCATCAATTACTGCACTGGTAGCTTCTGGATTACCCACAGATCGATTTATTTTTGAGGGCTTTCTGCCCAATAAGAAAGGTCGAAAAGGAAAATTGGAACGGCTCGCATCTATTGACGCGACCATCATCATCTATGAAAGTCCGAAACGAATCCAGCGAACCTTAAAAGATATATTAGAATATATCGGTAATCGTCCTGCCGTTATTGGTCGGGAACTTACTAAAATGCATGAAGAATTAATTCGAGGTAAAGTTTCTGAATTATTATCGTATTTTAACCAGAATACTCCACGGGGAGAATTTGTAATTATGATTGGCAAGGATGACCCAAATGTCTACTTCTAAAGGAACATTTATCACATTTGAAGGGATTGATGGATGTGGAAAAAGCACCCAGGTAAAAATGCTTGTCGAAGCATTGAATAAGCATCAACGTAAAACCATTTTGGTGAGGGAGCCAGGTGGCACAACCATTTCTGAAGAAATTCGGGATATATTGCTCCATAGACATTTGACTGATATTTGTGATCGGACTGAAGCATTGCTCATGACCGGAAGTCGCGCCCAATTAACCTACGAAGTAATATTGCCCAATTTAAATCGGGGAAAAAACGTAATCGCCGATCGTTATTACGATTCCACCTTAGCCTATCAAGGCGGCGGTAGAGAACTTGACTTGGATTGGCTAATCAAATTGAATCAATTTGCCACATATGGCCTGGAACCGAATGTGACATTCTTCGTAGATGTATTGCCGGAAGAAGCAATACGAAGAAAAAGCCAGGAACCTGATCGCATTGAACGGGCTGGTATTGAATTACAAATGCGCGTCAGAAAAATCTATTTAGATTTAGCCAATCGATTTCAAGAACGATTTGTAGTTTTAGACGGACATGAATCGATTGAAAATATTCATGGCGATATTTTATCAGAATTGAGACGGAGAAAATTATTCTTATGAAAAAACATTTCGTAAAGTTCATATTACCGGTTGTTATCATAACCGGCGCCCTTTCACTTGCGGTGACTCAATCAAGTATTTACCGGAAAGTGGGCGAATCCCAACGATTAATCAATCAAGTATATAGCCAAATCTTTTCTACCTATTTACATGAACTTGATCCTGATTCATTTACGAAAGCAAGCATCAATAGTATTACCCAAAATCTGGATCCATATACATCCTTTATGGTAGAAGATGAACAGCACCGCGTCAATGTGTTGAGTAAGGGAAAATATGGCGGTGTAGGTATCCAACTTGGCTATCGAAATAAAACTATGTCTGTGGTGGCTCCAATGGATGGTGGACCTGCAAAAAAGGCCGGCATCATCAGTGGCGATATTATTTTAAAAGTGGATGATGAAGAAGTAAAATCCCTTTCATTCAATGATGCCGCAGCAAAAATAAGAGGCGAAAAGGGCACTAAAGTTAAATTGACTGTGAAACGATATGGAGAAGATGACCCCATAGAGTTTAATTTGATTCGATCTAATATTGTGGTAAAGGACGTGACCTATTCTGGCATGTTGACACCTTCAACTGGATATGTGCGACTTAATCGATTTTCCAGAAATACACCTAACGAAATGGCTAATGCATTCGGTGAATTACTATCTGAGGATGCGAACGAAATTATAATCGACCTTCGAGATAACCCCGGTGGTCTTATGGCCTCTGCAGTGGCATTGTTAGATATGATTATTGAAAAGAATCAACCCCTACTCTCCACCAAAGGCCGAATTAAGGATGCGAACCGTACTTATTATTCAAGACGCAAATCATTGGTACCGTCTGATGTCAAAATTGCAGTACTCATTAATCGAGGCAGTGCCTCTGCCAGTGAAATCGTTGCCGGTACCGTGCAAGATTTAGATCGAGGCCTTGTAATTGGTCAAAAATCATTTGGTAAAGGATTAGTCCAAACTGCCTATTCTATTGATAAAAAACGGTCAATTACAGTGACTACAGCACGGTATTATGTACCTAGCGGACGGTTTATCCAAAAGCGCGACTATATCGATGAAAAATATATCATGAATCAGGCTGAAGAGGATTCTGTCTTTAAAACAGTAGGGGGTCGGACTGTTTTAGGTAATGGCGGTATTACACCGGATTCAGTTGTGACGCTTGAGTTAATGGATATTCTTTCAACTCAATATTGGCGTAATGGATACTTCTACTCTTTCGCTCAAGAGAAAAAACACAACTATGCGGATTTCAATGCAGTATTAAGTGATGGTGACTTATTAGATAAATTCAATGTATTTATTAAAGAAAAAGACAGCGTTATGCTTCCAGGTGAAAAGGAGTTGAATGAACTTTCGGATAAAATCGCCAATTTGGATTCAACAAATCAATCCGCTCAAAATGCCCTTGAAACGCTAAAAACGTTTTATACATCACAAGAGAACTCAAGAATAGATATCGAGTCAGACGATATTAAAAAAATTCTTCTTTTAGAGTTTGCCGGATTAATTAATGGGCCAGAAGGACGTCTGAAGCAGGCGCTCAAAGACGATAAAATTGTAAAAATAGCTATAGGAATGCTCACTGATAATCAAGCCTACGCCATTGCTTTATCACCCATCGAATCCATAAATAATTAATCGTAAATATTCTTTCCAAGATATTCGATAGATCAGTTAAATTCCTAAGCTATTTTTGGGGGCGATTAGCTCAGTTGGTTAGAGCGCTTGCTCGACACGCAAGAGGCCAGCGGTTCGAATCCGTTATCGCCCACATATTGTGGGGTAAACGGTTTTCCAATTGAATAGATAAATCGCCCGCAAATTAAAATTGGATTTCATCAGTCCTGAGACCCAATTTTATACCAAGTCAAAACAAACATAATGTTAGATTTAATATATCAAACACCTTCCAAAGTGAAGCCAATTTCGCTTACGGAGATGTACAGTCGATTTACCTTTTAATTTTGCGAATCCATTTTTAACCCCATGTCTCAAATTACCATTACATTACCTGACCAATCTACACGAACATTCGATGCCGGCATTACGCCATTGGATGTGGCTGAAAGTATTGGTCCACGCTTAGCCAAGGATACGGTAGCTGCCACTATCAATGGCAAATTTACCGATGCTACCGTCCCAATCATGGAGGATGCAGAATTGAGCTTGCATACAGTAGGCTCTGATGAAGGGCACGAAGTATTACTCCACAGTACAGCTCACTTAATGGCGCAAGCAGTTAAATCACTTTGGCCCGATGCTCAAGTCACTATAGGTCCCGCCATTGAAAATCGATTTTATTATGATTTTGACATTGACGGTACATTTTCTGATGATGATCTTGAAAATATTGAACAAAAAATGCGCGAATTATCTAAAGAAAATCTGGCCGTTGCTCGCCAGGAATTGGCAAGAGACGAAGCCATTAATCTTTTCAAAGGAATGGGTGAAAATTACAAGGTTGAAATAATCGATCAGATTGATTCTGAAGATAATATTTCTGCATACGGTCAAGGCGATTTTATAGATCTTTGTCGGGGACCCCATGTTCCATCCACCGGTAAAATCAAACATTTCAAACTATTGAGCACTTCTGGCGCCTATTGGCGAGGAGATGAAAAGAATAAAATGCTTCAACGCATATACGGCACTGTATTTTCATCTAAAGATAAATTAAAACAATATTTACATTTTTTAGAAGAAGCAAAGAAGCGCGACCATCGAAAGCTAGGGAAAGAATTAGAAATCTATACATTTGATGATGAAGTGGGCCCCGGTTTGCCTCTTTGGCTTCCCAATGGTGGAGTCATAATTGAAGAACTAGAAAAGTTGGCAAAAGAAACGGAATCCCGTCATGGCTATCATCAAGTGCGGTCTCCACATTTAACCAAAGGTGATTTATATAAAAAGTCCGGACATTTAGATCTATACAAAGATGCCATGTATCCAGCCATGGATGTAGATGGTACTAAGTATTATGTAAAGCCCATGAATTGTCCCCATCATCATAAAATTTATGATGCATCTCCCAAAAGCTATCGTGATCTTCCATTTAGGATTGCTGAATATGGCACATGCTATCGTTATGAAAAATCGGGCCAATTATTTGGTCTCATGCGCGTCCGCAGTATGCAGATGAACGATGCGCATATTTATTGTTCCCCTGAAAATTTCAATAGAGAATTCCTTGACGTTTGTGAGATGTATCTGGAATATTTTGAAATATTTGGTATTGAGAAGTATGAAATGCGCCTTAGCTTGCACGATCCTGCCGATTTAGGTAAAAAATATATCGATGAACCAGAACTATGGATTGAAACTGAAGACGCCGTACGGAATGCATTGAAAGCGGGAGATATTCCCTATGTTGAAATTCCTGGAGAGGCAGCATTTTACGGTCCAAAAGTAGACGTCCAAGTATGGAGTGCTATCGGTAAAGAATTTACATTGGCAACCAACCAGGTGGATTTTGCAATTCCTAAACGATTTGACCTCACATATACTGATGAAAAGGGAACAGAACAGACACCATTATGCATCCATCGTGCGCCCTTGAGCACGCACGAACGATTCATCGGTTTTTTAATTGAACATTTCGGCGGTGATTTTCCATTATGGTTGGCGCCGAATCAAGCGGTTATTTTACCGATTTCTGAAAAAGCACATGGATATGCTCAATCTCTACAAGAAAAATTTAAAAATGAAGGAATGCGTGTCTTATTAGACGATCGTCCTGAAAAAATAGGCGCAAAGATTCGTCATGCGGAATTGAATAAAATCCCAGTAATGATGATTGTTGGCGAAAAGGAATCGAATGATAATACCGTTTCAGTCCGCCGTCGATTAATAGGTGATCAGGGTACAACGCCTGTAGATGATCTATTGTCGAGCCTTATGTCCGAAGTCAACAAAAGGAGTCAACCCCATCGCGAAAATCAATAAAATCAGAGTAAATGAAAAAATCCGTGCTTCAGAAGTACGGCTCATTTCAGAATCAGGTGAACAGTTAGGTGTCATATCCTTGGAAGATGCCATCGCCAGAGCCAAGGATGTGGGACAAGATCTCATAGAAGTGGCCCCAAATGCCAAACCGCCTGTGGCCAAAATTCTTAATTACGGAAAACTAAAGTACGAAGAAAAGAAGAAAGCCCAGGCCAGTAAAAAGAAACAACATGTAATTAAAATTAAAGAGATCCGCGTTCGTCCGAGAATTGACGATCACGATTTGGAGACAAAAGTAAACCGAGGCCGAAAATTTTTATCCAATGGGTGCAAATTGAAAGTCACCCTAATGTATCGCGGTAGAGAGTTATCCAGAACCGATTTGGGTTTGGATGTACTGAACCGTGTAATTGATATGCTTTCCGATTTGGCCATCGTAGAAAAGCATGGAGACTTGGAAGGTCGTCGTCAGACGATCGTTTTGACTGGTAAATAGGAGAAAGTCAATGCCTAAGCAGAAAACAAGACGCAGTGCCGCCAAACGATTTCGTTTGACAGGTACTGGTAAAATAAGACGAAATAAAGCAAACCATAGCCACATGCTCATTCGCCGGAGTAACAGTGCAAAACGGAAGATGCGTCAACCTGACTTGGTAGATGGCTCTGAAGAAAAGCGCGTCCGTCGGATGATTGCTCAATAGATAGGAGAATAGAGATATGCCTAGAGCAAATAGCTCTGTGCCACGGCACAGAAGACATCGCAAAGTAGTAAAGCAGGCCAAGGGCTACTATGGTGCCCGGAGCCGCAACTTCAAAGCTGCTAAAGATGCAGTAGAGAAGGCAGGACTGTATGCATATAGGGACCGCAGACAAAGGAAACGCCAGTTTCGCCGTCTTTGGATTATCCGTATTAATGCAGCTGCGCGGCAACACGGCTTGTCCTATTCTCAGTTCATCTCCGGACTCAAAACAAAAGGAATTGATCTCGACCGCAAGGTATTGGCCGACATGGCCATGAATGAGCCCAATGCCTTTGCTGAGCTCGCAAAGGCTGTTAACAGCTAGATGCAACTGAAGGAATCAATCGAATCGGTCCGGGAGCAATTTCGGGCCGATTCTGATCCCTTTCCAACGGATGATCAATCTGTAGAATCCTTACGTGTGAAATATATGGGCCGTAAAGGTCTAGTCGCCGGATTATTTGCTGGCATGAAAAATATAGAGGACAAAGATCGACCATTGGCCGGTCAACTCCTCAATGAACTTAAAAAAGAATTATCAAAAGCGTTTGAAGCCAACACCCAAGGTGACGAGGAATCGCCTGCAGAAGATAATGTAGATTATTCATTGCCGGGATTAACATTCCCCATTGGACATGTTCATCCACTACAGCAAACCATGGATGAGATAAAATCCATTTTTATGGATGTAGGATTTTCAGTTGCTTATGGACCTGAAGTGGATGATGACTTTCATAATTTCACCGCGTTGAATTTTCCACCGGAACATCCTGCCCGGGATATGCAGGATACATTTTTTGTCGATTCCGAAACGGTACTTCGCACTCATACGTCTAATGTGCAAATACATTTGATGGAAGATCAGGATCCACCACTTCGCCATATTATACCAGGACGCGTTTATAGAAATGAAGCCATCAGCTTTAAGAGCTATTGCCTATTCCATCAGGTTGAGGGTATTTATGTAGATAAACATGTATCCTTTGCCGATCAAAAAGGCATTTTAGAATATTTTGTTAAGCGGATGTTTGGTTCAAATACCAAAATGAGATTTCGACCCAGTTTTTTCCCATTCACAGAACCCAGCGCAGAAGTGGATATTTGGAGTGAAAAACGAGGCCAATGGCTGGAAATACTGGGCTGCGGGATGATTGATCCAGAAGTATTTAAATCCGTCAATGTGGACCCAAATATATGGCACGGTTTCGCCTTCGGTATGGGTGTAGAACGTATTTGTATGCTGAAATATGGCATTGATGATATACGACTTTTTTATCAAGGCGACATGCGCTTCTTGGAGCAATTTTAATGAAAATTTCTATCGATTGGCTCAAGTCATTTATTCCTCTTGATGGAGGAATTCAAGAGGTTGCGGAACAATTAACCATGCTCGGCCTTGAAGCCGAGCCCGATTTAGACACATCCGGGTTAAGTGATATTATTATTGGTGAAGTCACCTCAAAAATCAAACATCCGAATGCAGACCGATTAAGTTTATGTGAAGTATTTAATGGTGAAAAAGCCTACCCCGTTATTTGCGGCGCTCCGAATGTGGATAAGGGTCAAAAAGTCGCATTCGCACCTGTTGGCGCAGTTTTACCTGGTGATTTTAAAATTGGAAAAGCAAAAATTAGGGGCGAGGTGAGTGAAGGAATGATTTGCTCTGAAAGAGAGTTGAAGATTTCAGATGAGCACGAAGGGATTATGGTCCTTAATGATGCAGCAGAGCCTGGACAATCTTTTCTTAGCTATATCGATGCGCATTTCGATCGAATTGAATTGGATATAACTCCCAACCGTCCCGATTGTTTTTCTCATTTAGGTGTGGCCAGAGATTTGGCCATTCAATCGGAATCTGCTCTTAAAATGCCAGATTATTCCCCGAGAAAATTCAAGTCTAATGAAGCTGAATCACTTATAAGTCTTTCCTTTGAAGATGAGAATGACTGTCCTCGCTATATCGCAGGTGTCGTGAAAAATGTAAAAGTGGGTGATTCACCGGATTGGCTGAAGACTAGATTGGAATCCGTCGGTCAGCGAAGTATCAACAATATTGTCGATATTTCAAATTTTGTCCTCATGGAAATGGGACACCCCACGCATATGTTTGACTACAATCAATTGGGATCCAAAGAAATATTAATCCGCCGAGGCAAAAAAGGGGAAAAGATTACCACTTTGGATGAATTGGAGCGAAAAGTGTCTCCAAATGAGTTGCTTATCACCAATGGTAAAGAACCTGTTGCCATTGCGGGAATTATGGGTGCGCTCGATAGTGCCGTCACCGATCAAACCAAAACTGTATTGATTGAAAGTGCATATTTTGATCCACCTACAGTACGAAAAGGGGCCAAAGCTCTGGGAATGTCTACAGATGCTTCAAAGCGATTTGAGCGGGGTGCAGATCCAAATGGAGCTGAAAAAGCATTTTGGCGAACCATAACCCTCTTAGAAGAGGTTGCAGATGGAGAATGGATACCCGGCCTCGTAGATCCATATCCAAAACGGATTACACAGGGTGAGATCAATTTAACAAGGGAAAAACTAGACATACTATCTGGATGCGATATAACAGATGACTTTGTATTAAGAGCACTTACTGGTATTGGATGTGTTGTGAATGGACAATCCAATTCATGGAAATGCACACCGCCGTCATGGCGGCCGGACATCGAAAGGGAAGTAGACCTAATTGAAGAAGTGATTCGACTATACGGTTATGACAATGTGCCCTCAAAATTCCATTATGAAGGTATTATGAGTGGTGATAGGCCTGATCCTCAGAAAGGACTCTCAAAAATTATTTCAATTCTATCTGGTTTTGGATTTACTCAAGTATTTAATAATTCACTTCAATCAGAAGAAAAAGTATCTATCCTGGATTTTGAATCGGTGAAAATGATTAATCCTTTGTCCGATACAGTGAGTCAGCTTCGGACCAGCCTATTTACCGGACTGATGGAAACTGTGGATTTTAATTTAAAGAATGGACATCCTGATCTCATGCTCTTTGAGTGGGGAAATGTATTTGAACAAACAAAGCCCGGATTGGAAGGGGTTTGTGAAAAGTTTCAGTTGTCTGGAATTATTTATGGTCGACTCTCAAAAGCATCTGTTCATAGAAGATATGATAGATCTGCCGATTTTTATGTATTGAAAGGGGTGATTGAAGGACTCATGACACGTCTCAATGTGAACAATTATTCATTCGCTCCTTTAGATGTTAATCCTTACGGTTTGTGCAATGTATCTGAAATTTTGATTGGTAAAAATACTATTGGATATATGGGGAGAGTATCGTCGCAATTTGCTAAAACAATTCAGTCAGATGTTGAGCAATGTTATGGATTTCAATTTGATTTGAATGCATTAATTGAGGTATCCCATGAAGACCCTACATATCGTAGCATTGTAAACTATCCTGTTGTTGAGCGTGATTTGAATTTTGTCATGGATGAGTCCACTCCATTAGGCGATGTCATGGATACCATTCAGAAAAATGGCAGAAATATTTTAATCCAATCTGAACCGATAAATATTTTTCGGCATGAATCGGTCGGAGAAGGTAAAAAAGCAATTGCAATCAATCTTGTTTTTCAAAGCACTTCTAAAACACTTGAAGATAAAGATGTAAATTCCGTGATAGATGGAATTATCAAAGTGGTTTCTAATAAATTCAGTACTAAATTAAGATAAGAAAATAATGAGTGATCAAATGGACAGCAGTGAAAATTATGTCAAGGTGACCATCTACGGCCAAGAATACACTATTAAGGCACCAGCCGATGCCACCTACATAAAAAATATCGCCGAATATGTGGATGGAAAAATGAGGGAAGTGCAGGATGAATTGGCCACACCACAGGTGCCTGCAAAAGTGGCCATACTTGCAGCTATGAATATTTCGGATGAATTATTCGCTGAAAAGCGAGATCAAGACAAAATCAAGAATGAAGTGGAGCGAAAGGTATCTTCATTGATTGAAATTGTTGAAGAATCAATTCAGCAATAAATTTTAATTACTGACTATGGATACGCAAATCTTATCCGGAAAAACGGTCAGCTCTGCAGTTTATGATGCGCTTACTTCCCGTATTAATACTCTAAAATCCAAAGGAATCACTCCTGGGTTAGCTGTTCTTCTTGTTGGAGAAGATCCTGCCTCTCAAGTATATGTAAATAGTAAAACTAAAAAATTTTCTGAACTCGATTTATTTTCAGAAACCTTAAGACTACCGGTAGAAACATCCGAGCATGAACTCATATCACATATACATATCTTGAATTCAGATAAACGGTTTAATGGCATATTAGTTCAATTGCCACTTCCAAAGCATATTGATAGCGATAAAATTCTAAATACGATATCTCCAGAGAAGGATGTAGATGGGTTTAATCCTGTTAACCTTGGCAATTTGACTGCAGGTAAACCCACATTCATTCCATGTACCCCTAAGGGCATTATGAGGATTCTATCTCATTATGATATCGATCTATCTGGGAAGCATGTGGTAGTTGTAGGTCGAAGTAATATTGTGGGTAGACCAATTTCAATACTAACCAGTCTTAAAAGTCCCATGGCCAATGCAACCGTAACGATTTGTCATTCGGGTACGAAAGATATTTCTCAATTTACTTGCCAGGCAGATGCAGTCATTCTTGCCTTGGGATATCCTGAATTCCTCAAAGGTGATCATATTAAAGAAGGTGCAGTCGTGATTGATGTGGGGATTAATCGCTTGGAGGATAATTGTGACAAAGGATATAAATTGGTTGGCGATGGGGAAGAAACATCATTGAAAGAAAAAGCATCCGCACTGACACCTGTTCCTGGTGGCGTTGGACCCATGACCATCGCTATGCTGGTTGAGAATACAGTTGAAGCCGCTGAACGGTCTCTCTAATTTCTCATTGTAAATTATAAGTTTTGTCCTATTTTCTGCCGACGAGAAAAGCAGATTCATTTTCAAGATTAGATTCTGAACCCCATGGCAAAAGATAAATCATATCCACCTCAGTATTATAATGATTATCTACATTTAAAAAAGATCCTAGATAGTCAACACCTTAAGAGTGATGAATTTGGTGCCCATGCCCATGACGAAATGCTCCATGAAGTGACTCTAGACCTGGAAAATATCGTTACCCAACTACCCCCATTTTTTGAAGCTTATTGGGACAATACAGGTGCTAGAACGTGTAGGTCATGTGGCTCTATACAACAACCACCTAACTAAAAATAAATATATTTATAAGGATAAATTATGAATAAAGATAAAGTTATAGATAAACTAACTAAGATTTTTGATTTGGAATTATCTGGAGTAATAAGATATACACATTATTCACTTATGATATTTGGACCAAACAGACTACCCTTGATTGATTTTTTTAAAACACAAGCATCGGAATCACTTTTGCATGCTAATCTAGCTGGGGAACACATTACTGGCCTTGGAGGACACCCACCACTTAACATTAATAATATTAAAGAAACATTT
>DKLW01000049.1:0-16671 GCA_002455835.1 Fidelibacterota bacterium UBA6630
TCAATATACATGAGCCAAATTAGATTGGATTAAAAAAACCCCGCAATTGCGGGGTTTCAGTTGTAGCCCGTAGGAGAATCGAACTCCTGTTGCCAGGATGAAAACCTGGAGTCCTAACCACTAGACGAACGGGCCAATTTGTGCTATTCTTTCAAAGAAGCGGTGGCGAAATTATGTGGTTTGATTGGAATACGCCAAACCAATTTTCTCAATTTTCAGATATGTCTAAAATATCCAGCAATTCACCGCGCTGATGCAGTTCCATTGTAATATCCGCACCGCCAATGAGTTTCCCTTTGACAAATAGTTGGGGAATGGTGGGCCACCCTGATTGCTCAGAAAGCCTAACTCGAATTTCTGGATCTTCTAGAACATTCACATCTTTATACGCCACGCCGTAATGATTCAAAATTTGTACTACTTGGTTTGAGAATCCGCACATGGGCATATCTTTTGTACCTTTCATGTAAAGGATAATGAGATTAGAGGCGATATCATTTTTGATTTGTTCTGATAAGGTCATGATGATTCCTATGAATTTTGTTTTTCCCATTGCTGGGGTGAATATGTTTTAAGCTGCAGTGCATGAATCTCCCGGGTCATATGATTGCCCACAGCTTTATAAACTACTTGGTGCTGTTCCACCAAGTTTAGGCCATCAAAAGAGTCGCTGATTACAACAGCACTAAAATGGTCCTTTGTACCGGTGGTATCCACCACTTCAACTTTTGCATCGGGTATGCCCGATTCGATTAATGCTTTAACTGCGTCTGGTTCCATTAAAATGAGTCCGAATATGGTTGTCAAAATTACGATTACACAGCCTATTAATTCTTGAAATTATACGAGTTTTAAAATATCAAGAAAACTATGGTACATTAAAATATGTTTTACCATTTATTTGTGAACACGGTACTTCCGTATTTCTCCAATATTCCTCAATTTCACATCCAACAATTGAGGAATTAATGAAACTTTATAGTTGGAATGTGAACGGCATCCGTGCCGCAGAAAAAAAAGGCTTTTTAGATTGGCTGGAAGAAACCCAGCCCGATGTTCTTTGCCTTCAGGAGACTAAAGCCAATGTGGATCAGTTGGGATCGTCTTTAATTCGAGATCATGGCTACCATACTTATTGGCATTCGGCAGAAAAAAAGGGCTATAGTGGTGTAGCCACATTTTGTAAGGAAGAACCTCACGATGTGCAAGAAGGCTTATGTATCGATCGCTTCGATGCAGAAGGTCGCGTCCTCGTTACGGAACATGATAATTTTTTACTCTATAATATTTATTTCCCCAACGGACAGAAGGATGATATTCGTCTCCAATACAAGCTCGATTTTTATGATGAACTACTCCCTATCATTAATGAACAGGTAGATAATGGCATGAATGTGGCGGTGGCGGGGGACTGGAATACAGCCCACCATCCCATTGATTTGGCTCGACCCAAGGACAATGTAAAGACATCTGGGTTTATGCCGATTGAACGGGAAAAATTGGATGTGTATCAATCCCATGGATGGGTAGATTCATTTCGCCATTTTCATGATGAAGGTGAT
The DNA here is from genome assembly GCA_002455835.1 of Fidelibacterota bacterium UBA6630. Lineage (GTDB taxonomy): Bacteria > Fidelibacterota > Marinisomatia > Marinisomatales > TCS55 > TCS55. The sequence goes on from DKLW01000049.1 coordinate 1,563, forward strand.
CGCTACTCTTGGTGGACGTATAGATTTGGTGCACGGGAAAGAAATGTGGGCTGGCGTATTGATTATTTTTGGGTGAATGAAGGATTTGTTGAGCAACTGGAAGATGCAGATATTCATGATGACATTATGGGATCAGATCATTGTCCTGTATCACTCATAATTAAAGGACAGGGGCTCTAATGCAGAAATCAGACATCGTAAAAGGTTGGATCAATCGCTATACCGGTACTGCATCAGAAAATTTTGGAGATTGGATTCTGCTTACCAATTTTCAGTATTATTAATTTTACATATTATAGAAGTGTTCAAGTGCTTGTGTGTTCACGTTATCACTAGAACACATTCACACTTTATTCTATCATCAAATCCACAGCGATTGCATCGGTATAGCTAAAGCCTTCTGTGGTCAATTTTAATCTGTCTTTTTCTGTTATAAAATATGCTCCCCATTTCAACTCATTGTCTTGAATGGATTGACGGACCGCATCACGATGCATATCCGGAACATTTTTCAGATCGATGCCATCTTTGATTCGTAATCCAAAACCAACCATTTCATTGGTTCTGTCTTTATCCGATAATTCGTAATCGTCCTGGCGCGGCAATTTGCCGTCGCCTAGTTGTTTAATATAACCATCCAAATTTCGAATGTTAGAGAATCGATTTTTCCCGTCAAATCCATGTGCCGATGGACCGAATGCCAAGTATGGATGAATTTTCCAATAGTGAAGATTGTGCCTACAGGGTAATTCGGGTTTAGACCAATTGGAAATCTCATATTGTGCGTACCCATTTTCCTCCAGAGCAGATTGGGTCCATTGGTATAGTTCAGCACTTTGATCATCAGAGGGCATGGTAACCTTTCCTCGATTCACATATTGAAAAAGCTGCGTCCCTTCTTCGATCGTCAATGAATAACATGAAAGATGCTCTGGTTTCAAATCGACGATTTGTTGAAGATCCCGTTTCCAAATATCCATGTTTTGATTGGGAATATTAAAAATGAGGTCGCAGTTGATATTGTCAAATCCCGCCTGTCGAACTGCATCAAATGTATTGAACACTTCATCCGGACCATGAATCCGTGTTAAGAACTGAAGCAAAGCCGGTTCTAGAGATTGAACGCCCATGGAAATCCGATTTACACCCAATTCACGGTAGGCCTTCAAGTGATCTGCCGGTGCTTCGCCAGGATTGGCCTCCATGGTAAATTCAGAAACGTTGGCAAAATCAAATTTGTCGGTTAAGGCGCGAATTAAATTTTTCAATTGATGGGGCGGGGTCAGGCTCGGTGTGCCGCCGCCGATGAAAATAGTATCAATGTCCCAATGGGTCGTATCCGTTGAACACAATTCAATTTCTTTTAGGAGCGCCTCAAAGTAGGCGGGGATGGCATCATCTCTATCCGCCACAGAATAAAAGTCACAATACATGCACTTGACCCGGCAAAAGGGCATGTGGATGTAAATGCCGGCTTTGGGCATATCAGAAATAATTAATCGGCGAGACTGTGGAGGTCATCCCGAATCAGGATGAGAATGGCGGACTGAGGCATAATGAGGTAATCTTCATTTTCAATTTTAATCTCAATGGATGCTTTATTCACGAACAGCGCCATGTCGCCCACTTCTGCCTGCGGCGGAATATATTTCACCGAACCGCCGTCATTGGTTGACCAGGGCTCATCCAGATTTTCTTCAGGATTTCCCAAAGGGATGCCCGGGCCCACTTCGACCACAATACCGCTGAGCACTTCCTGCTTCTCCACCACGCTGGGGGGTAAATACAACCCTGCTTTGGATTTCTTCTCACCTTTATCCGGGCGGATCAATACCCGATCGCCCACCACAAGGATCTGTTTATTTTTATTTCGCATAATAGAAATTAAGGGTATTTAATAAGCCTAATCAAGAATGATGAAACAATTGGGAATTGTGTAAATAGTGTCAGAAATTTACCAAATGAATGTTAAAGTGAAGAATGTTAAAAGAAGCGTAGAAAAGTCTTCTGTAATATCAATTCGTAAAGATGTTTTTATCAAAGGTATGAATATTCCTAAAAGTTTGGGAATTGATGATAATGAAGATGATGCACATTACGTTCTTGCTTATTTGGGTAATACTCCTTTGGGCACTGCATGTTAGCGGAGAATAAATGAAGGTATAAAATTTGAACGTTTTGCTGTATTGGATGGTTTCAGGTTGCTTGGAATTGGCCGAAAAATGACTGAATTTATTTTAGGTCAAATACCAAAAGGTGAACATATCTACCTGAATAGTCAGGATACAGCAATTGAATTTTATAAAAATATAGGTTTTAAATCAGTTGGGTCTATGTTTGAAGAGGCAGGAATCCCGCATCAAAAAATGATTTACATAAGAGGAGAATAAAAAAAGGAGTCGTTTTTCTGTCTTAAATTTCCACTTATATTCCCTCTGAATACTTTCATTCAAAAGATAAAGAATTAAACACAATGTCTGGCTCAGTCTATAGGCGCATGGGGCGGCTCCTACTCCGCTTTTGGCCCTATATCATCATATCATCCCTTTCGGCGATCATCTTTGTATTGCTGAACAGTACATCCATGTGGCTGGTGGCATCCCTGATCAATAATATACTTCAGGATTTTGACAAGATTGTTCAATCCCAGATTGAATGGGCTAACAAAACGGCACTCACCCCCAATGAGCAATTAAAGTATTGGACCAATGTACTCATTTTACGAGAGACGCCATCCGAATCATTAAAAGTATTATGCATGACCTTATTGGCGGTTTTCTTTACCAAAAATATTTTTCTCTATACGAAAAATATCCTCCTGCGGGTGGTGGAATTAAAATTGGTGAAAGATATTCGGGATAGTTTATATAAACACATCCAAACACTGTCTTTGGGCTATTTTCATAAACGGAAAACCGGTTCCATTACATCTATTGTTATGAATGATGTGGAGCAACTTCAGGTCGCCTTTGCGGTGGTCTTTCAGCGTCTCTTTGTAGAGCCCATCAATATCCTTACGTTCGTCACACTACTATTCATTATCAGTTGGAAACTGGCCCTCATAGCCATTGTTATTATACCATTAGCAGGGATTGCCATTATCAGTATTGGTAGGAGTATCCGTCGAAAATCAAGGCGGACTCAGGCCAAGATTGCGGAAATTATGCAAATTTTGACAGAGACCCTTTCATCCATTCGTATAGTGAAAGCATTTGTAAATGAAAAAGAGGAAGTGAAAAAATTCACTGGCGAAAGTCAGCATTATTTCAAATTGCTTTTAAAACGGGCAAGGCTTGATCTCATCTCTGCACCAGTGACTGAAAGCTTTGGTGTCATTATTGGGGTCGTCCTCCTTTGGTACGGAGGGATGGAAGTATTGTCCAATCAAGGCGTCAGTGCTGAAGATTTTATACGATTTATTGTGATTTTGTTTTCCATACTCGGCCCAATTAAACAGATGAGCAATGTGAATCTGCGGATTCAGGTGGGGGCAGCATCAGCCGAACGCATATTTGAATTATTAGATACACCACCGGAAATTGTAGAAAAAGATGATGCAATAGATTTAGGCGAATTCAAGGAAACCATCGAATTTGATCATGTCCACTTTGAATACAATGATGGGGATGAATTGGTATTGGATGAATTGAGTTTTACCATTAATAAAGGGGAAGTGGTGGCTATGGTTGGGCCCAGTGGTTCAGGTAAAACCACCATCGCCGATCTTATTCCACGTTTTTATGATGTATCCACCGGTGTCATTCGGATAGACGGCCATGATTTGAGAGATGCCACATTGGCCTCCATCCGCGGTCAGATGGGAATTGTGACCCAAGAAGTGATTTTATTCAATGATACGATCCGAAATAATATTGCTTATGCCCAACCTAACGTGAGTGATGAAGCCATTCGAAAATCCGCCGAAGCTGCCAATGCATTAGAATTCATTGAACAAACGCTCAATGGGTTTGATACATTGATAGGCGAAAGAGGAGTGAACCTATCAGGCGGACAAAAACAACGGTTGGCCATTGCCCGCGCATTATTAAAAAATCCGCCCATCCTCATTTTGGATGAAGCCACCTCTGCATTGGATACAGAATCAGAAAAGAAAGTGCAGAAGGCCATCGAAACATTAATGAAAGACCGGACTGCATTGGTCATTGCTCATCGTTTATCCACAGTCCAGAATGCAGATAAAATTGTGGTGATTGAACAAGGCCGTGTTGCCGAAACAGGCACACATAGTGAATTATATGAAAAGGGCGGTTTGTACAGACGCCTTTATGATATCCAATTTGATTAAGGCCCATGGCCAAAAAATTAAATATATTTTTTAGCAATTCGATTTCTTCCCATAAATGGGGTGGGGGTGAAAAATGGATGGTCACTGCTGCAAGAGGGTTGAGCGATAGAGGCCACCACGTCATTGTTTCGGGGAAAGGGAATTCAATCTTTCTATCCAATGCCCGGGATAAAGGCTTAAATATTATTCCATTAAATTTTTTCGAAGACTACAGTCCATTTAAGATTTGGCATACAAAACGAATACTCCAGCGGGAACAGGTGGATGTAATTGTGCTGAATTTAAAAAAGGATATCCGTGTGGCCGGGATTGCAGCCCGAATGGCCAATGTTCCTGTAATCATTGCCCGGAACGGCATCCAGCTTTTCAGGGATATTTGGAAGCATAAAAAAACAGCGGGACTGGTGGATGGCATTATTACCAACACCAAATCGATTCGGGATACATATAATCAATTTCCGTGGATGGATGGGGAAAAGACGAAAGTGATTTATAACGGGATCAGCCTTAATGGCGAAGTTGCGCCAATCAAAATCCACAAAACTTGGAATATTCCAGATAATCATTTGGTTTTTGTGGCGGCAGGCCGGTTGACCATTCAAAAGGGATTTGACCTTTTAATTGAAGCCGTCAATCAATTAAAAGATAATGAAGTACCATTTTCTGTTCTCATTGCAGGGACTGGAAAAGAACGAAATAAACTTAAACGCCAGATAGAAAAGAATGAACTTGGGCACCGAATTAAACTAATCGGATTTCAACATGAATTATCCCGAGTAATTCAAGCAGCTGATTTTGTTATGATGTCTTCCCGTCATGAAGGGATGCCCAATGTAGCCATGGAAAGTATGGCTTTAGGGAAACCTGTATTCGCATCCAATGTGAATGGTGTTCCAGAATTGATTCAGCATCGGCAATCAGGATATATTATTGAAAAACTTACGGTGGATGAAATTGCATCCGCCATTCGATTTGGTCTCGAAAATCACGACAAAGAAGAAATTAAACATTGGGGAATAGAAGCGAAAAACCAAATTGCAAACCATTTTACATTGAATAGTATGCTCGATCAATTAGAATCATATTTTTATACCCATATGAATCAGCCGCATCGTTAGGGTTTGTCGTGAAAAAAGTACTTTTCGAAAATCATCATCTCTATTATTTACCCAATTTTATTCCCATTATAGAAGAGATGAATCGGCGGGGTGGCTATGAAATTTTTTCATCTATTCCGGCCCATATGCCCCAATCTGAACAGTCTACATTTTTTAATGGGTGTGATGCTCTCGGGATAGAAACTATCCGAAGTGACGATGAACAAAATCGAATTCAATCCATTCGTGAAAAGTCCTTTGATGTGGTCATGGTCGGGAACGTGGGACAATTGAATGAAATTGTTACCGCTTCTACCCTGGCAGTAATGGTCTATCACGGCATTGGATTGAAACAATCCTATTACAATGATATTGATCCGCGGATTGATTTAAGAGCGGTGGAATCAGAATCTAGGCTAGCTGAATTAAAATCTCATGGCCATTCCAACTTGAACCTTACGGGATTTACAAAATGCGACCCTTTAGTTTTAGACGAAAATGAAATCGAACTAAATACCATTGGCTTAAACCCCAATCAAAAGACAGTTTTGTATGCGCCGAGCTTCTATCCTACTTCTTTGGATCAGTTTTTGCCCATCCTTGGGAAACTCAGTTATGAGACCAATATAATCGTAAAGCTCCATAATTTTAGCTGGTATCAGGATCGATATCTATATCAAAGTAAGGCCGTACAAAAGTTGGCAGATGAATTTGAACATATTTATTTGGCACCCCCATCCGAATACAATATTATTCCTTTTTATAAAATGGCGGATATGTTGGTTTCGGATATTTCATCTACCATGTTTGAATATCTTTATTTAGATCGCCCCATCATTATGGCCACTTGTTTTAACCTCCGATTAAAGCACCGTATTCTTCATAAACGCTTTTTGAAGAAGATGGATTTAACACGAATGGAAAATGTGGATTTCGCCTTTCAACTGGATAATCCTGATGATTTACCTACACTGGTTTATCATGGCTTAGAATATCCTAACGATTTGAGTGAAGAACGGCAAGCGGCTCAAACCGAATATTTACACCGTACAGATGGGAAGGCATCCCATCGATTGGTGGATGCGATTGAATCTAAATTGGGAGGCAGTCGCCTTTGAGGATTGGTGTATTCTGTCCGAATTGGATTGGGGATAGTGTCATGGCGCTACCTTTTTTTAACCAACTCAGAATAGATAATCCGAATGCGGTTATTTTGGCCATTTGCAAATCCTGGGTGGCACCGATATTTCAGCACCATTCAACCATTGATGAAATCCTCTCTTTTCAACAAAAGGATTTATCCGGGTTACGGGCCACCCGAAATATAGGCCGAAGTCTGAGTACTTTAGATATGGATCAATTCTATTTATTATCTGATTCATACCGAGCCGCATTCTTGGCCAAACATTCTGAAACACCAACACGAATTGGATATAAAAGCCAAGGTCGCTCTCCATTAATAACCCATGCAGTAAAAAAGCCAAAACGGAGAATTCACCGTTCTCAATATTATTTAAATTTATTGGACAAAGATTTTCAAGTCGATACGCCTAAAAGTGGGAAAGGTATTCACATTTCTTCTGACGAATCCCAGTGGGCAAATGATGAATTATTACAATTAGATATGGTGGATGCCATTGCATTTTTTCCATTCAGTGTTGCATCTTCACGGGCCATCCCTCAACGCCGCTCATTGGAAATTTTAGAAAAGGCCACCAATCCAATTTTAATATTTGGTGGGAAAGGCGATCAAACCGATGGGGTGATTATTCAGGATGCGTCTAAAGGTATTAATGTTCGATCAGTAGCCGGACAATATTCCCTCCGGGAAAGTATGGCACTCATTGCCCAATGTAAGGGCGCCATTGCAGTTGATAGTGGATTAGGCCATATTTCTGCGAATTTAGGTGTACCGACTGTTTCTCTCTTTGGGGCAGGCGACCCCAATAACACAAGCCCTATCGGGCCCAAAACAAGTGTGGTGAATGAACAGGTTCACTGCAGCCCTTGTTTAAGAAATGCATGTCATAATCGAAATGAGCCCCTACTCTGCTTAGAAAAGATCGAGCCCGATTTAGTTTGGAGTGCTCTGAGAGGACTTTATTTTTGGTCGGAATAATGGCCTAAATTAGTCTCTGCTTTTTTGAGGAGGCTTTGTTTGACTTGTATAAATTTAGATGATGTATCAGAATGGATAGGTTCATCCAGAATGGTTTCCAATAATCCCGATTCAATTTTATCACCGGCTAATCGAAATTCCATTTTCCAATCCTTATCTGCAATCATGAATTTTTTGGGTCGTGTGGTCACTACACATTCTTGTACCAAAGCAAAATCCTGATTGGCATCATAGTCCAATAAAGATTTACCTGATAAATATTGATCGTAAGGCACCGACACATCCATATAATCCAAAATGGTGGGCATAATATCGGCATGACTGGTTATATTATAGTTTGGCATGGATGTGCCGGGGATGTGCATGGCAAATGGGGTAGAGGCCTGTACATTCTTAAATGAGTATGAGTGGGCAAATCGTCCGAATTCATTGAACTCTTCACCATGATCACCGGTCACCACCAAAATCGTATTCGCCCATTGACCACTGGCTTTGATTTCTGCTACAATTTTCCCAATGAGATTGTCCACATAATGGGCAGCATTTTTATATCGATTGAAAACTAAATCTGATTCCTGCTGTAAACCCTTTTCATATATCTGATAATGGCGTTTGATATAGGGTTCAAATTTTCCAAATGATTCAGGGAAGTAATAATTAAAATGGGTGGAGTAGAACCAAAGATAGCTTAGACTGGGACCATCCTTTTCTTCACTGGTAAAATTGGCTAAAAATTCGTCCACCATCATTTCATCCCATTTGTAGAGATTACTTCGTTTTACCATGGGGTGACCCAATCCGCCCCCATATCCCGTAAACTTATAAACCTCATCAAAAGCATCCGTGAAGATATGTTTATCCATGTCGGAGTATCCCAACTCTGTGGTGGTGTAAACATCCATTTCATAATCCAGTTGATCGAATACAGAGAGGGCTGAGGGTTGTAATTCCTTTTTGTAAGAAGGATACCAATAGAATGGGGTGAGGCCAGTGAGTACGCCAAATGTCCCATTCCCAGTACAGTTACTATTGCTGAAATGCTGTTGACTAGAAATCCACTCTTGACTGAATTCATGAAGATTAGGCATGATCTCCGGATCATTCATATCTGAACGAAGGGATTCAAATACAAGAAAGACCACATTTACGTTATCCTTCTTGGCTGTGACTTGCCTTACATTTACTTCCAGTGCTGAATGGGCGGATAAAAAGTCATTTTCAAAATCTGCATTGATTTTGGCTGCTTCTTTTTCCGCTTCTGTGGGCGGTTTTAAAATGGGCGTCCACACTTTACTCATACGAAGAGGAGTGTAGGATGGGACTGAATTCCAATTGTCGTTGGTGGCTTGTCTATCCGTATAATGAAAATAGGAGAACATTAATTTCTCGAGGACGGATATATATATGAGAACTTTAAATCCAATTTTCACATTTTCGGTAAAAACTTGGGGAATTGAATCCAATTTATTTTCATAAATCCAGTTTGAAGTAAATAGAGCGCCCACCACCCAAACCATGATGCCTACAAAACGAAACACGAGCCCGAGGATGTCAGAAGTCTGTACACCCATATCCTGCATGACGCCCGGTTCAAACAATAAACCGAACAATTGTAGATTGAAATGATCCCGATAAATGGACAGAATCTTTTCGTCAATCACGGTCGAGAAATAAATAAGCCCAAGCAGAATGACGGCCAGATAGCGAAATGCATATTCATTGGATTTGAATATTTTGGCAATCCCTTTGTTCACTGCTTTTGTAATTAATATGAGAAAAAATGGTGTATTTACAGTCATGAAGAAAAGAAATAGCCCCATGTCATTCTGACTCAAGTATAGGGTCGAATTGAATATATAAACCAATAGGGCCAGTCCGTTGAGGATGTAAAATATGGTTAGTCGTGTCATGATGTACTTTGGATTATTCCGTGAAAACTAGGTGGTGAAATTAACGTGATAATTTATTTTTCATCACAAGAACTATCAGGAGTAATTTTGCCCCCTATGAAAGCCGTAATTCTAGCCGCAGGCGTATCTCGTCGATTGTATCCCTTAACGCATGATACCCCCAAATGTCTTATGGATGTGGGTGGGAAGCCCATTATTAATCGTCAGCTCGAAGCCATTCAATCCGCAGGGATCGCCGATTTGATTATGGTGGTGGGATATTACCGGGAAGCGATTATGAACCACGTGCAATCTAATTTTCCTGAATTGAATTTTGAATTTGTCATTAACCACCACTATTTTGAAACCAATACCGCTTATTCGCTCAGACTCTGCAACCCATCTTTGGATGGGGGATCATTTATTTTGATGAATGCAGATGTACTCTATCCCAACGAGGTATTAAAGCGTATAATTCAATCGAGCCATGATTCAGCATTGGCTGTTGAAATTAAACCATGCGGCCGCGAAGAGGTGAAAGTAATTGAAGGAGATGACAATCGATTGGTAGCCATTGGGAAAGAATTAATTGAATCTAATTCTCTCGGTGAATTTATTGGTGTAGCCAAATTCTCACCGGACTTTTCAAAAGCATTCATGGGTTCATTAGATCGGCTGATAGAAGCCGGTGGGAATGCAGATTATTTTGAAGCGGCAATCCATCCTCTAATGGCTGATTATCCTGTTTATTACGAAGACGTATCAGATTTGCCTTGTATTGAAATTGATTTTATTGATGACCTGGAAAAGGCCCGTGAATTGGTCCAATCGAATTGGTTCAATTAATATACTGTGTTCCCTGATCATCTGATCATTGATTTCGATAGTACCTTTATTACCAAAGAATCTCTGGATGAATTGGCACGTTTTTCGCTAGCGGATCATCCTGAAAAGAAAGGTCGGCTTGAGAAAATCAAATCCCTCACTGAGGCGGGAATGGTGGGTGAAATTACTTTTGATGAATCTTTGTCCCAGCGGATGGCCCTTTTGGATGCAGATCGAAGGGATGTAGAATTCGTGACGAGTCAATTGATGGACACCATTACACCTTCATTTGCGAAACAAATAGATTTTTTACAAAAACACAAAGAAAATGTGTGGATCATTTCCGGCGGATTTCGAGAAATAATCATACCCATCGTTTCATCATTCGGCATTTCACCTGCCCAAGTATTTGCAAATGATTTTATCTATTGTGAGGACGAAAAGATTCTTGGGGTAGATTCAGAAAATCCAATGGCACAAGATGGTGGTAAAGTCATCCAAGTGAATGTAATGGGTCTTAAGGGTGAAATTCATGTTATTGGAGATGGGTTAACGGACTATGAATTAAAGGGCAAAGGCCCTGCCAGTCGATTTTATGCATTCATTGAAAATGTGAGACGAGAGAATGTGTGTGAGCTGGCTGATGGTACCTTAAAATCGTTTAATGATTATATTCGTTTGGTTCGAGATTAGACGAAATATTATACCACATTATTTAATAAATTCTCCATTGATATAAACTAAAGATATAACTAAAAGGAATCTATGCTTCAAGATACCCTCGCGAAAAAAATACCCGATTGGCAAAAAGAAATTCAAGACATCCTAAAGAATAAGGGTGATGCCATCATTAGTGAAGTCACTGTGGCGCAAGCCTATGGTGGTATGCGAGGTATCAAAGGATTGACCTGCGAAACATCCGCTGTATCCGCTGATGATGGGTTAATTATTCGTGGATATCCATTATTAGATATTACTCACATTTCTCCTGAAGAAGTTTTCTATCTGCTTCTCACCGGAGATGTTCCCAACGATTCAGCGATTAAAGATATCCAAGATCAATTCAGATCAAATCAGGATGTCCCTCAATACATTTGGGATTTACTAGAAGCCATACCGGCGGAATCTCACCCCATGACCATGCTCACCACAGCCATTCAGGCCATGCAGGTGGATAGCCAATTTGTGAACCATTATGATGAAGGCATGCCCAAAACCGATTTTTGGGGATGGACATTAGAAGATGGAATTCGATTATTGGGTGTACTACCGGGAATCGCTGCAGGTATTTACCGCATGCGGTTTAATAAGGGAGACCGTATTAAACCCGACCCAACTTTGGATTGGGCTGGCAATTTTGCCCACATGCTTGGCATCGAAGGGGACGATTTTAAAAAACTTATGCGCCTTTATTTGATGCTCCATTGTGACCATGAGGGAGGCAATGTAAGTGCATTCAGTTCCTTGACTGTGGCATCCGCTTTATCATCGCCATTTCTTTCTGTGGCAGCAGGATTAAATGGTCTTGCGGGCCCACTTCATGGATTGGCTAATCAGGAATGTTTAAAATTTGTGCTAGAAGTGCGCGATCATTTCAAAGGTGTACCCACGCAAGATGAATTAAAACAGTTTTGCTGGAATCATCTAAATGGGGGCCGTGTAATTCCCGGATATGGCCATGCAGTACTGCGCTGTCCTGATCCGCGATTTACCGCATTCATGGGATTTGGAAAAGACCATATTCGAGACGATGACGTATTTTCAATCGTTCAATCATTATTTGAAGTGGTCCCGCCAGTCTTGCAAGAACAAGGTAAAGCGAAGAATCCTTGGCCCAATGTAGATGCAGCGTCCGGATCATTACTCTATTATTATGGACTGACTGAATTTAACTATTATACGGTGTTATTCAGTATATCCCGTGCCATGGGGATGATTGCTCAAATGGTCATTAATCGTGCCATGGGTATTCCCATCACGCGACCCAAATCGGTCACTACAGAGTGGATCAAAAATAACGCCTGACCCATTTTTTCTTCTAATGAAGTGTCTTATTTTCAGACCATGAGACGCTTCGCCTCCATCTGTATTTCATTCATCATTTGGGTCGGTTGTGCATCCCATCCAGTGGTGAACCCCCATTTACCCGAACCAGGAACAGTCAAAAAAGGATATGCTTTATCTACAGAAAATGTATTCCCATATATGTGGTATCGCAAGGGACTCACGGATAAAAGTGAAATTGGGTTTCGGGTGGGTCTCCCCATTTATGGCTCAGGAATTGATTACAGCCGTGTGGTTTACCAAAAAGAAAACAAATGGGATTTGATCAATTTGGCTTGGTCTGTGAATCCCAATTTTAACATGGATGCTACATATTATAAATTCAAAACCAAAAAGGGGAACGATGGATTTTTGAAGTCCCGGTGGTGGGGCATTAGAGGTATGTTTATCCAAAATGGAATTACCAATCATACCAGCAATCGGTTGGGAATATTGATGGGATTTCAAGGCAATCCACGGTGGGGTATGGAATTTGGTTATTTTCATGATCCCACATCTATGCCTATTACCCAATTATTCAATCCTAAGTGGGACCCTACAGCAGAAGGCATTTCAAAACGGTTTGAAGATAAACCTATGAAAGATAGCGCTACAGGATTTCCATCTGAATATTCTCGGTTAACAGGATTGCATATCAGTATATTTTTTGATTTGGATGCTTCAAAAAAAGAGAAAAAAAAGTAGACCTCAAATTTCAAAGATGTCACTGCCACAAACCATTAAATCCTTATTTGATCACACAGTCTCAATAAACTATGACGGCCATTCAAATGAACATCCCATCATTGTTCTCAATGTGCTAAAAAATATCATTGGGGATAATCAAAAATCACCATCCCAATCTTTGCTCGATGCTATGTCTGAAGTATCCGAACAAAACGTGCAACGCAATGATGATCAATCTGTCTTAGACCGCGCCGCAAAGGATGGTCTTGGCCTTACGGTATTTATCTCTGACTTGGAAGATGCCTGCCAAAATGGTAATCCATTGGACATGGAAACAGAAGCAGCACGTCTCCAATGGGTGAGTGAAAATGGGCTTGGCGGACTGGAAGTCCTGATAGAAGTGGCCCTCCAGGATTTTGATCGATTGGGCCTCTTTGCCTACCACCTTCAACGGGCCAATGCCTTTAATCAGGATGTGAAAAATACATGGCCTTACACCCGATGCATTTTGAAAGAAATTGCGAAATCACCACTGCCCGAACCCAATGGCAAGGTGGAGGACAGTGAATGTAAGGTGGACAATGTACCTGGTAATCAGGAACAATTAAATAAAATGGCAGCCGCCAGACGTTTGTGGGATGGGAATTATATCCGCATCGATGGCTTTCGCAGGGAACTGTCCCATTGGTTCAACACGATTTCAATTGAAGAACCCCATGAAAAAAACATTATGAATGGACTTGAAGGATATGTGAAAAATGGGGGTAACTTTTTTATCGAATTGGCAGAAGGATTAATTGGTAACCCTGATTGGGTGTCCAAGGTTCTACAGTTAGAAGCATTACGGTATTTCAGCAAAAATGCATCTCATGAAAATCTGCAAATCATTTCATATCAAATAGAGGGAATCATTCTATGAATATCGGTGGCTACGAACTTTACAGCATTGAAACCAGCCGTTTTGCTCTGGATGGTGGTGCTATGTTTGGTATTATACCTAAGCCCATGTGGGAAAAAGAAGCACCTGCAGACGACCAGAATCGCATTAATATGGTGACACGGTCGTTATTATTGGTGGGCCATGATCGAAAGATCATTGTGGATACGGGAAATGGGGACAAATGGCATGATAAATTCAAATCCATTTATAATATTGATACGGAAACAGTGAATCTGAATACATCATTGGCTAGGCATGGATTTACTACCGATGACATTACGGACGTCTTTTGTACCCACATGCATTTTGATCACATAGGTGGCAATACAACATTGGCCGATGGCAAACTGGAACCAGTTTTCCGTAATGCCACTTACTGGATGCAGAAAGAAAATTGGGATCTAGCCAACTCTCCCTCGGAAAAAGACCAAGGCAGTTTCATGGAAGCAGATTGGTCTGTGTTGGCTGAAAATGGTATGATCCAAATCGTGGATGGGAAAGAGGCATTTCTACCGGGAATCAATTTAGAATTATCTTACGGCCATACCATCGGTATGATGCTACCCAAAGTACAGGACAGTAGCAATACAATCGTTTACATGGCGGATCTCATTCCTATGGCGGCTCACATTCCTTTGCCTTGGGTCATGGCTTATGATATCCATCCTGTATTAACCGTTCAAGAAAAACGCGCTTTCATGCCAAAGGCGGTGGATGAAAACTGGATTCTCTTCTTTGAACATGATCCAAACCATCAAGCGTGCACCGTTCATTATGACGGGAAACATTACCGCCTGAAAGATTCGGTGACAATCAGTGAGTGAAGTGGCAGAAATGGAAGCCCTTTTTCAAAAAGGATTGGCTGAATATGAAAAGGGTGACTATTTCGAAGCCCATGAAGCATGGGAGGATCTTTGGTCCGATTATTATTTGCCCGATCGAAAATTTGTACAGGGGCTCATTCAATTGGCTGTGAGTTTTGTCCATTTAGGGAATGGGAATATGACCGGTGCCCGAAACCTATTGAGAAAGTGCCAAAATAAATTTGCCGATTATAAAGGCATCCAGCGACATATCAATGTGGATGAATTAAAGTCCGACATTGAAGCAGTTGATCTCGTATATAAAGATATGGAGACCACATCAGAATTTGACTGGGACTTGGTCCCAAGTTTGAAAGGATAGAATGAATAATATTGCACT
>DKLW01000049.1:17050-48923 GCA_002455835.1 Fidelibacterota bacterium UBA6630
GGCGGAAATGAATGTGACTTTTGCCGAATCCATTTATGACATTCCGAATCAATGCAAAGTGGGTATCATCGACTTGGATGATGAAAAACTTGGGAATGTCCAATTTGTATCTGAACTGAAGAGCAAAACGCAACTCACCCTTTTGGGATATATTGGCAGTTTCCATAAAGAAACGCGGGATAAACTGAAGACCGCTGGTTGTGATATGGTAATCTCCAAAGCATCTATTGTGAAAAATGTGCAATCATTGGTTCAAGAATTGGTAAAGTGAGAGAGAATAAAACTAAAAAAATCAAACGAGCGGGCGAAGTTTACAAAACACTTCTGTCTAATTATCCCGACGCGAAATGCTCTCTTCATTATTCCACTCCGCATGAACTCTTGGTGGCCACTATTCTTTCAGCCCAATGTACAGACCACCGCGTAAATCAGGTGACGCCAGCATTATTTCATAAATATAAATCCCCAAATGATTTTGCTTATTGTGATGTGTTGGAATTGGCGAAAGATGTCCACTCCTGCGGTTACCATAATCAAAAAGCCAAATCCATCCAGGGAGCTAGTTTAAAGATTGTTGAAGAACATGGGGGAGAAGTACCGGATAATATGGATGAATTGGTGAATCTCCCAGGTGTGGGGCGGAAGACAGCCAACTGTGTGTTGGGTGAAATCTACAATTTGCCATCCATGGTGATTGACACACACATGGTGCGGATCATGAATCTTTTAAAATTCACCAATACGAAGGATGCCAAAAAGATCGAATATGAATTGATGGATTTATTTAAAGATGAACACTGGGTCAAGCTCACCCATTTAATTATCGATCATGGCCGTGGAATATGTATCGCCCGGCGGCCACAATGTAGGGCATGTGTGATTAATAAATTATGTCCATCCGCACTCACTTGAAATTGCTGATGTGAAGCCAGCTAGCAGGCCTAAAGGGATAGTTTTAATTAATGTTTATTTATTCAGAAGCAAGAAGCACTTTAAAAATACAAAGCTGAATCTCTAGTTTGATCCATATTATTTTGAACTGTCCATCAGGTAAAAAACTTTGAAAAATATCCATAGAATCCTTTTGTCCACTGAAGGGAATTTCTTAAATTATACGTTTAATAAAACTTGTATCATACAAATATAATGAGCAACCCCTATTTGACTAAAGTTTTTTACTTTAATGCGGCACATCAGTACGGCCATGATGATTGGTCAGACGAAAAAAACTGGGAGGTATTTGGCCCCGATTCAAAAGTCCACGGTCATAATTATACCCTCGAAGTTATGGTGACCGGCCAGGTGAACCCTGAGACTGGGTTTATAGTAGATCTTGCCCACTTGAAAGATGTCGTAAACACACATGTGGTGGATGTATTGGATCATACCCAATTTGAAAAAGAAGTGGGTTGGTTTGCGCACAAACAGCCCAGCTCAGAAAATTTAGTCCAGTTTATATGGGAGCGGATCACACCACGCTTGGAGGGGGCCAAGCTCCATCGGATCCGGCTCAGGGAAACGCCCACCATTTTTACGGACTATTACGGTCCAGCTAGCGACAATTAATGAAATTCCAACATCGGCTTTACCTCATTTTGACGGGCATCTTTATTGCTTCTTTGGTGAGCGCCAATCTGATCTTTCAAAAATTCTTTTCATGGACGCCCTTTGGGCTATACACATTTGAATTATCCGTAGGGATTCTTCCCTATCCCGTAACCTTCTTAGTGACGGACCTCATTTCAGAACTCTATGGTAAAAAGAAGGCGGATCAAGTGGTGTTGTCCGGATTGGTAGCTTCCGTATTTGTCATGGGTGTGGTCATGGTGGCCAATGCGGTGCCCCAGACAGAATGGTCCCCGGTGAATAATGAAATATTTTCAAAAGTGTTCGGTTTATTCGGTCCGGCGGTATTTGCATCCATGGTGGCATACCTCACTGCCCAATTCATTGATATTCGCGTATTCCATTTTTGGAAGCGGCTTACCAAGGGCAAACACTTGTGGCTTAGGAATAACGGTTCTACCGTCGTATCTCAATTGGTGGATACGTCAGCCGTATTGATTTTGCTATGCACAGCAGGTGCTATTGAATGGGTTCAGTTCTGGCCCTTGTTGGCCAACGGATTTCTATTCAAGGTATTGGTGGCCCTGTTTGACACGCCTTTATTTTATTTAGGCGTTTGGGCATTAAAAGACAAGGTTCACGAAGATGCTGGCGAATCCGGCTGGTAAAACATTCATTTGCAGAAGAGGCAGTCTAATGACAAAAAAAATTGATCAAGTCAAAAATATAACACGAGATTTACTAGATGCAATCGGTGAAGATATCAATCGTGAGGGATTGGTTCGTACACCCCATCGTGTGGCAAAATCATGGGAATATTTTTCTCAAGGGTATCGCGCCAATGTGGATGACATCATCAATGAGGCGGTTTTCCACGAGGACTGTAGCGAAATGGTGGTGGTCCGGGGTATTGAATTTTTTTCCATGTGTGAACACCATATGATTCCTTTTTTCGGGAAAGCGCATGTGGGCTATTTACCCAATAGAAAGGTGATCGGATTATCCAAAATTCCACGAATTATTGATATGTTTTCAAGGCGGCTCCAATTACAGGAACGGCTCACATCTCAAATTGCAGAAACGCTACAAGAAGTATTAGATCCTGTGGGTGTGGCCGTAGTCTTGGAGGGGCGTCACCTCTGCATGCAGATGCGTGGCGTTGAGAAGCAGAATAGTTATGCATCCACTTCAGCCATGCTGGGCCAATTCAGGAAATCCGCCGAAACACGGGCAGAATTTTTAAGCATCATCGGTAAATGAGAAGCTAAAATATAAGTATGGCAAAATTTGATATAGTAATTTTAGGCGGCGGTCCCGGTGGCTATGTAGCGGCGATACGTGCAGCGCAACTGGGTCAAAAAGTAGCCATTATTGATAAGGATCGATTAGGCGGTATTTGTCTGAATTGGGGCTGTATTCCTACGAAAGCATTGCTCAAAAATGCAGAAATTCTCCATTATGTGAAAAACAGCAAAAAATTTGGTATCAATATTTCTGAATATGATGTGGATTTCGGCAAAACCGTTAAGCGGAGCCGGGATGTGTCTCAACGCCTTTCAAAAGGGATCGAATTTATGATGAAGAAAAATAAGATCACCCATATTGAAGGACGTGGTGTGTTGAAGTCCGCCAATGAAATTGAAGTGACCAGAGGGAAGAAAAAGGAATCGCTGAAGGCAGACAAGATTATCATTGCCACAGGAGCTCGTCCAAAGATATTTCCAGGAATGGAACCGGATGGAGAACAGGTGATTACTTCTAAAGAAGCTATGATCCTCAAAGCGCCACCTAAGAAAATGGTCATCATTGGTGCCGGTGCCATTGGGGTTGAATTTGCATACTTTTATAATGAATACGGAACGGAAGTCCACCTCATCGAAATGATGCCAAATATTCTTCCTGTAGAAGATGTAGATGTTTCAAAAGAAGTAGAGAAAAGTTTTAAAATATTTGGTATTAAAATTTATACAGAAACCAAAGTCACCCAGATTAAAAAACTGGAGACCAAAGTGAAGGTCCATACCGAAAAAGATGAAAAATCCCAAATTATTGACGCGGATATCGTATTGAATGCGGTGGGTGTTATGGGCAATATTGAGAATATTGGTTTGGAAGATATTGGTATAAAAACAGACCAGGGCGCCATAACGATTAATGAATTTAATCAATCTTCCATTCCCAATATTTATGCCATTGGCGATGTATCCGGCCCCCCTTGGTTAGCGCATGTGGCATCGGCCCAAGGCCATGTGGCAGCAGAGCATGCGGCTGGGCATAATACCCATCCCGTGGATTATTCGAATATTCCTGGGTGTACCTATTGTCAGCCTCAAGTGGCTTCATTAGGCTTAACCGAAGCAGCCGCTAAAGATGCAGGAAATGAAATTAAAGTTGGTCGATTTGATTTTCGTGCCAGTGGAAAGGCCTTAGCTACAGGTGACTCCACGGGGTTTGTGAAAATTATTTTTGATGCGAAATATGGTGAATTGCTGGGTTGCCACATTGTGGGCAGTGAAGCCACAGAATTGATCGCTGAACTTGGAGTGGCCAAAGCATTAGAGACCACATGGCAGGAAATTGCCATGACGGTTCATGCCCATCCAACCTTATCAGAAGCTGTAATGGAAGCGGCCTTGGATGCCTTTGATCAGGGGGTTCATCAGTGATGCTTCGTTAAGCTAAGTGTGACAATTTTATAGTTAATGAATAATCAAATTAAAATCATCGACCTAGGTCAAATGGACTATCAATCTGCCTGGCGTTACCAAAAAAATATTCATGAGGATGTATTGCTAGGCCAGGCGCCAGATACGTTAATTTTCGTAGAGCATGAGCCAGTTTACACTCTAGGCAAAAATGCAGATGAAAACCATTTGCTTCAATCTGCACCAAATGATGCTAGAGTGTTCAATATCGAGCGTGGTGGGGACATCACTTTTCACGGTCCCGGACAAATTGTAGGTTATCCCATTTTAGATCTCCACCGGTATAAAAAAAGCATCAGTTGGTATATGCGGATTTTAGAGCAAATATTAATTGATACATTGGCAATATTTTGTATTGAAGCAGAATTGAAAGAAGGTCTCACAGGTGTATGGGTGGGAGATGAAAAAATCGGTGCGCAAGGTGTACGGATTTCTCGGTGGGTGACCATGCACGGTTTCGCCCTCAATGTAAATACAGATCTCAATTATTTCAACGGTATTATTCCCTGCGGTATTTTTGATTATGGAGTGACGTCTATGGAAAAAATAATGGGGAAAAAACAAGATTTATCAGAAGTAAAAAAATGTATTACCAGAATATTTAATGATGCATTTCAAATGCAGGAAAAATTAGAGGTAAATTGATGCCAAGATTGCATGGATTCCAGAAAAAAGAATTATTAGATGTATATAGAAAGATGGTAACGGCCCGCCGATTAGATGAAAAAATGATGACTTTGCTTCGTCAGGGAAAATCATTTTTTCATATTGCCTGTTCCGGGCATGAGTCCGCACAGTTGGCTGCATCATGCAATTTGAGATCGGGGGAAGATTGGATATATCCCTATTATCGAGATGCAGCACTTGTACTTGGCATTGGTCTCACGAGCAAAGATCAATTATTGGGCTTTCTAGCTCGAAATGATGACCCCGCATCGGGGGGCAGACAAATGCCCCAGCACTTCTGCCATAAAGATCTGCGTATTGTGAGCCAATCTAGTCCAACAGGCACCCAATATCTTCAAGCGGTGGGGACGGCCCAAACTCGCAAATGGGAAGGGACAAAGGAAGTGGTTTATGTATCCTCTGGTGAAGGGACCACTAGCCAGGGCGAATTTCATGAAGCGTTGAATTGGGCCAGTCGTGAAAAGTTGCCGGTAATCTTTCATGTTGAGGACAACGAATATGCCATCAGTGTTCATATCTCTGAACAGACTTCTGGCGGTTCTGTGTATTCTATGGTATCTGGATATCAAAATTTGGCGCGGTATAATATTGACGGGACAGACTTTTTCGAGGCGAATTTGGCATTTCAAAAAGCAGTAGATCGAGCACGGAAAGGGAAAGGACCATCGGTTATTGTCTCTAATGTAGTACGGCTGTTTCCTCATTCGTCCTCTGATGATCAGAGGAAATACCGTTCAGAAGAGGATCTGGAGACGGATAAAAAACGAGACCCAATCCTAAAATTTGAAGCGGCTTGTATTGAGGCCAAATCGATTTCACAAAAAGAATTTGAAAAGATTCAAAATGAAGTGAATACGTTGATTGATAAAGAAGCAGAATGGGCAGAAGCCCAAGATCATCCTGATCCGGAGACTGCCTTGGATTTCAATTATGCCCATACACCATTCCCAGAAGAGACACCTTTTAATGAGATTAGCGATAAGGTGGTCTTGGTCGACGCCATCAATCACGCCCTTTCTGAAGAAATGGAACGAAATGACAAAATGGTGATTTTCGGAGAAGATGTAGCCGACCCTAAAGGCGGCGTATTTACGGCCACCCGTGGATTAACCAATAAGTTTGGAAAAGATCGCGTATTTAATTCTTGCTTGGCAGAAGCATCCATCGTGGGGACGGCCATTGGCATGGCCTGCGCCGGTTGGAAAGCTGTGACGGAAATTCAGTTTGCCGATTATATTTGGACGGCCATGATGCAAATCCGAAATGAACTGGCATCCATGCGTTACCGATCGAATAATATGTGGAGTTGTCCCGTGGTTATACGGGTGCCTGTGGGTGGGTACATCCATGGTGGCCTATGTCACAGTCAATCTATCGATTCATATTTTTTGCATATGCCCGGCATTCGGATTGCATACCCATCAAACGCTGCTGATGCGAAGGGACTTCTGAAATCGGCCTGCAGGATGGATGATCCTGTAATTTTCATGGAGCATAAGGGATTATACCGACAAGGATTTTCAGCAACGCCGGAACCGGACGAAAACTATATCCTACCGTTTGGGAAAGCCAATGTGGTTCAAGAAGGGGAAGTCCTCACCATAGTTACTTGGGGTGCCATGGTTCAAAAATCCATTGAAGCAGTGAATAAAGAGGAAATTGGTGAAGGCATTGTGGAAATAGTGGATTTGAGAACATTGAATCCCTTGGATGAAGACGCCATTGCTAAATCCGTCAAAAAGACAGGCAAAGTTTTGGTAGTTCATGAGGATAATTTAACAAACGGCCCCGGCGGAGAAATCGCCGCCATTATTGCAGATCGATATTTTGAAGATCTGGATGGGCCTGTTAAACGGGTTGCGTCGGCGGATAGTCATGTGCCTTTCAATTGGTTTTTGGAAGATGAAGTTTTGCCACAAACCCAAAATATTCAAACTGCGTTAAAAGATTTATTGGAGTACTAATGATTGTTGATGTTGTTATGCCCAAAATGGGAGAATCTATAACCGAAGGCACCATTTTAGAGTGGCACAAAAAAGTGGGTGATGCCATTGAGTTGGATGAAATTTTATTGGAGATCGGTACGGATAAAGTAGATTCAGAAATACCAAGCCCTACCGCCGGTATTTTGGTTGAAATTATAGGTGAACCCAATCAGGTTATGGATGTGGGTACAGTCATTGCCCGTGTAGAAACGGATGTAGACTCGGCTCAGCCCATTGAATCCAAGCCGGTGCAGAAAACGCCCGAACCGGAACCTCAAGTGGGGGAAAAAGTGGAAGAAACACCAATCTATACATCTCCGCTACCGACTTCTCGCCCTCCGGCAATTTCCGGTGAAAAGAAATTCTTTACCCCCGTGGTCAATAAAATTGCAGCGGAGAATGGTGTTGGCATGGATGAACTCATGGCCATCCCCGGTTCCGGAAAGGGTGGTCGTGTCACAAAATTGGACATATTGGCTTACTTAAAAACGCGTACAGGTATCCCCGCCGAAGCAACTGTAGCCTCACCAAAATTAACGCCACCCCCATCACTGTCACCAGCATTCACAGGCAGTGAGGCGAGAGTTGAAATGGATCATATGCGAAAACTGATTGCAGATCACATGCGGACAAGTCTCGATACATCTGCTCATGTGTATGTTATGACAGAAGTAGATATGACTAGCATTGTAAACTTTGTTGATGCGAATAATGATGCCTTTTACCAAAAAGAAAGATATAGCCTTACATACACACCATTCATCGTTCATGCTTGTGTAAAAGCCTTGTCAGCTTATCCAGAGATGAATGCATCTATTGACGGTTCATCCATTGTATATCATAAAAATGTAAATGTGGGATTGGCTGTTGCAGTGGATAATGGACTAATGGTGCCTGTATTATCCAAGTGTGAAGAATTGAATTTCTTAGGACTCTGCCGAAAGGTGAGAGACCTTGCGGTGCGGACGCGGAATAAACAATTGAATCCGGATGAACTTCAAGGCTCCACATTTTCCATATCCAATTTTGGTGTCTTCAATGTAACCATGGGTACGCCCATCATCAATCAGCCCAATGTGGGTATACTCGGTGCGGGTGCCGTGAAAAAACGGCCGGTCGTCATCGAAACCAACGAAGGGGATACTATCGGTATTAAAAGTATGATGTTCTTATCCCTAGGATTTGATCATCGCCTTATAGACGGCGCCAGCGGTAGCCAATTCATAGAAGCCATCCGTCAAAATATTGAAACCATGGATTTGGAAAATCTCATATAATGCCTATCGATAACGTTCTCAAATTATATTCTGAATCGATTCGGTCTCCCTATCTCCATTATGGATTTTGGGATAATCCTGAAGCAGTCGACCTGGAGAATATCACCTTAAGCGAAATGGTAGCTGCTCAAGGCCGTTACATCGAGCATCTGGCTTCATTTATACCCGATGATGTCAAAACTATTTTAGATGTAGGGGCTGGGATTGGTGGTAATTCCAGTTATCTCCTTTCCAAAGGATATTCTGTTGAGGCGTTGTCTCCGGATGAATATCAAGAAGGTGTTTTTGCAGAAAAATATAATGGCGAAGTAAAATTCCATCGGACCAAATTTGAAGATTTTAATCCGGAAAAACAGTATGATTTGGTATTAGAAAGTGAAAGTGCCTGTTATATCCAAATTGAGCCGGGTTGGCAAACGGCCAGAGAAACTATTCGGGACAGAGGTTACCTATTGGCCTCTGATTATTTTCTCCATCATAATGATGGGAGCGGCGATTGGCATATTAAAGCATCCCATGATGAAAAGACCTATATGGAAAAGGCTGAGGAGTATGGTTTTAAACTCATTCGTGAGTATGACCAGACGGACAATACCATGCCCACATTAGATGGTGCAAATGCTTTTATGGAGCGTTTTATTTATCCCACCATAGACTTCACATCTAATTATATGAATAAAAATCATCCATTTGTGTTAAAGGTAATTAAAAAGGCATTCGACAAAAAAGTGAATGATAAAATGAAGCAATTATCATTGATGGATAGTGATGAATTCCGTAAGTATAAACGATATATGATTTTTTTATTTCAGAAAGTGAATTGATGGACGTCACCACCAAAAGGCAGGTAACAAAGAAGCCAAAAATTCGTCTCCAATTTGGAGAGGATTATAAATTTGTTCAGGATGTGGTCACCGCCAACAAACTCAATACGGTGTGCGAAGAAGCCCGCTGCCCCAATATTTATGAATGCTGGGGGCGGGGTACAGCAACCATTATGATTCTTGGGGATATCTGTACGCGAGCTTGCGGATTTTGCTCTGTTGCTACGGGTAAGCCCAACGATGTAGATGAGATGGAGCCGGTACGGACCGCCATGGCAGTGAAAAAAATGAATCTCCGCCATGTGGTCATTACTTCTGTAGATCGAGATGATTTGAAGGGTGATTTTGGTGCGAAAATTTGGGCAGAGACGATTCGCCAGATTCATCGCCATGTACCCAATTGTACGGTAGAAGTGCTCACACCTGATTTTCAAGGACTGGGTTCTGCCTTGTATACTGTATTTGATGCAGCACCTGAAATATTTTCTCATAATGTGGAATGCATTGAGCGTATCAGCCGTCAGGTAAGAGCACAGGCGGTATGGTCCAGAAGTTTGGATGTGTTGAAACGGTCGGTGGATTATGGACTATTGACTAAAACAAGTATGATGATTGGATTGGGTGAATCCAAATTTGAAGTGATCGACACCATGAAAGAAGTGGTGGATTTGGGTGTAGAGATTTTTACCATTGGTCAATATCTCCAGCCAACCCGGAACCATTTGCCGGTGGATCGATATGTAGAAGATGAAGAATTTGAAGACTATAAACAATTGGGATTAGATATGGGATTTCGTGTGGTAGAATCGGGGGCATTGGTCCGGAGTTCGTACCATGCAGATGAACAGGCACGATTAGCGAAAGTGGAATTATGATCGACAATAAACAATTGGTATATGGATTAGTCGTAGTGGCGGGACTCATTTTAACCTGGCTTATTTATGCGGATCAGGGTGTGGAGCCTGTTAAGGCTGTAGCGGTGGAAGAAGAGCCCTTAATTTTGGTCGATGGTAAAGTGCCGCCTAAACTTTCGAACTTACCTCCCCATATGGAGTATATTGATGAAAGCACCTGTTTAATGTGCCATGCCACAGAACGGGAGATGAATTTTGGGTCCGGACCCGTGGTTGCAAAGAAGATGCCCCACGAATTTCGAGAAAATTGCGCATCTTGTCATATCGCGCTAAAATGACCCATATTGGCAGAGAATAATTGAAAATACAGCATTTATGCGTCATATCAACAAAGATTACAACATGGCATATGGTTTGAAACCAATGTGTCTGGCTTAATATAAGGAATGTCATGAGCGACGAAATCAAAAAAGATTTAAATGAAGATTTACTGGAAGAGAGCGAATCTTATCCAGTGATGCCATTGCGGAATACGGTTCTGTTTCCGCAACAAGTGATCCCCATCTACATTGGTCGGGATAAATCTCTAAAGCTAATTAATGAACTGCCGCCCAATGGCAAACATATTGTGGTGGTGGCCCAAGAGGATGGATCTATTGAAGATCCGAATCCCGATGAAATGTATTCATTTGGCACCTTAGCCGTGGTGCTTAAAGTGTTCGATATGCCTGACAACAGCAAGTCTGCCATCGTTCAGGGAATCGATCGGGTGAAAATTTTAGATTTTAAAGAAAAAGACCCTTATTACCGGGCGGTGGTTCAACGCATATCTGATACTGGGTCTGCGGATGATATTGAGTTGGATGCCATGGCCAACAACCTGCGGCAGGTATTTAGTGAACTGATTCAAGTGGCGCCAAACCTGAGCGAAGAGCATACAGGGATGTTGTCTAGTATTCAAAAGCCGGCACGTCTTGCAGACAGAGCTGTTTCGCTTTTGACTGTTTCCAATCCTGAAAAACAGGATGTACTAGAAGAATTGGATATTAAATCCCGTGTAGAAAAATCTATCAAAATTTTGACGAAAGAAATCCAGCGGATTAAACTGGGTGAAGAAATACAAACAGAAGTCCACGATGAAATTGCCAAATCTCAGCGGGAATATTATCTGCGCGAACAAATGAAGGCGATTAAACGGGAATTGGGTGAAGATGAATCTCAGGTGGAATTGAAAGAAATTGAAGATGCAATCAAAGTAGCCAAAATGCCGGAAGAGGCAGAAAAGGTCGCCTTAAAAGAATTAGATCGCCTATCTAAAATCCCATCTCAATCCCCAGAATATACAGTCTCCAGAACCTATTTGGATTGGCTGACAGAATTGCCATGGTCCAAGACATCTGACGATTCGATTGATATTAAGGAATCCAAATCTATTTTAGATGAAGATCATTACGGACTGGAAAAGGTAAAAGAGAGAATTTTAGAATATCTAGCTGTTCGCGCATTAAAAATGAAAAAGGATCCTGATGGAGCCATTCGCGGACCCATACTGTGTTTTGCCGGTCCACCAGGGGTGGGTAAAACATCCTTAGGTCGTTCCATTGCCCGATCCATGGGTAGAAAATTTGTCCGTATTTCACTAGGAGGTGTTCGGGACGAAGCAGAGATCCGCGGTCACCGTCGCACCTATATTGGCGCATTGCCGGGACGCATTATTCAGTCATTGAAAAAAGCAGGCACTAACAATCCAGTATTCATGCTGGATGAGATCGATAAACTGGGCATGGATTTTCGGGGCGATCCTTCTTCTGCATTATTAGAGGTATTGGACCCGGAGCAAAATTCAACCTTTGCGGACCATTATCTTGAAGTGGATTTTGATTTGAGTAAGGTCATGTTTATCGCAACAGCCAATTATCAGGACCCTATTCCCCCCGCATTAAAAGACCGAATGGAAATCATTGACTTCTCAGGCTATATAGAAGACGAGAAAGTCCAGATTGCCAAACAGCATCTGATTCCGAAGCAATTAGAAGAGAATGCTTTAACTAAATCAGACGTTAGGCTAGATGATTCCGGTATTAAAGAATTGATCAGCTCCTATACCCGTGAGGCAGGGGTTCGAAACTTGGAACGGGAGATTGCCAACGTATTTCGTAAGGTTGCCAGGGATAAGATTGAGAAAAAGATAAAAAAAATCAGGCTAACGAAGAAAAAAATCAGCGAATATTTAGGTGCCCCTCGTTTTTATTCTGATATTGCAGAGCGAACCACCAAACCCGGTGTGGTCACCGGATTGGCATGGACTGCTGCCGGTGGAGATATACTCTTTATTGAAGCATCCAAAATGAAAGGAAAGGGCGGTTTAACCCTTACAGGCCAGCTGGGGGATGTGATGAAAGAATCGGCTACTGCTGCCATGACCTACGTTCGGTCTCATACAGATATTCTTGGTTTTGCTGACGATTTCAACGAAAAAACAGATATACATGTTCACGTACCTGCCGGTGCTATTCCTAAGGATGGTCCGTCCGCTGGTGTTGGGATGTATACAGCTATTGTATCACTTCTTTCAGGAAAATCCGTAAAAGACAAGGTAGCAATGACAGGAGAAATTACTCTCCGTGGTAATGTGCTCCCAATTGGTGGTGTAAAAGAAAAAGTGACCGCCGCACATCGATCCGGTATAAAGACCATTATATTACCAGATCATAACAGGAAGGATTTAGAAGATATCCCTGAGCACATTAAAAAGGATCTGGACTTTCATTTTGCAAAAGAAATGATGGATGTGATTGATGTAGCAATCCCAGGTTTAAAAGGTCGGGGTAAAACAAAAAAGTCTGCACCTAAAAAGTCAAAAGGCGCATAAATTCCGTAGCTAGTTTATAGAAATTAGGGGCGTTTAACTCAGCTGGTCAGAGTGCCTCCCTTACAAGGAGGAAGTCGGGAGTTCAAATCTCTCAACGCCCACGAACAGAAAGCCTTCGTTTTGTGACGAGGGCTTTTTTGTAGCCTATAAGTGAAATAGAATCAAGAAAAGTCAGATATATGCTAAAGTGGGACACATCCCCTGTATGGTGGGGAGTGCTTTACCAAGGTAAGCCGGTGAGTATTCTAGATATCTACTCTTAATTAGTTTTGTGATCTCTTTTATGAAATGCAACTATGTCAATTAATCAATTATAATGTAGGTTCATAAAATTTTATAGACGAGAGGGATTGAAAATAGACTAAACTTTAACGTCATTTAAATTTTTTTGGAATTTAAAGTTTAATGTTATATTTTGTGATTATGAACGTTAAAAAAATAAAGCTCAGAAACGACGTTCTATCATACCTGGTAGATAATCCTAACTCAGAAGTGAAACAAATCGCTTCGCATGTGGGAGTTACAAAACAAGCTTTATACTATCATTTAAAGATTCTGCTTAAGGAAAATAAAATCCAAATAGTAGAGACCTCGGTTGTAAATGGGATAGAAAAGAGGTTTTACTCTGTAATCGCAGATGAGGTTGAAAATAACCTAAANNGAGTTCAAATCTCTCAACGCCCACCGACAATAAGCCCTTGTTTTACGACAGGGGCTTTTCTGTTTCCATTATATCAGATTTAATCACAGATATATCTAATATAATCTAAAAGGGGATACAGATTTGGGGGATACAAGGGGCGTATCCGTTATCAAATGTGTACTAATGTATACTACTATACACTTTAACGCACACATTGTGTGAGAATTGTATGCGTGTACTAGCCTATACGAACAATCTTATTGTTGATTTAGATAAATTTTCATTTTAGGTTCCCACTAGAAATTATTGCTTTTTAATAATTCAGCATGGATTTTTATCCAGAAAGGTGGAGGGAACAGGCCCTAAGAAACCTTAGCAACCTATCCAGTTCAATACTGATGATGGTGCTAATTCCTGCCCAATTAATTTGGGAAAGATGAGAGCTGTGACGCTGAATTTGTCATAAATCTCCCTGAATAAAATCAATTTAGATTATGCACGTGTGTGTTTAATCATTGTTTGCTCAATTGTACAAAGTAATTCATCAAATAATAATTCAATGAATAAAGGAATAAATTATGACTGTTTCAAATTTTATAAAAAATGATCGAATAGATATTAATAAGAATCACGGTGAAAAGACTAAAGTAGTTCACGGTGCTATAACGCCGAGCGAGGATAATGGGGCTTTAATGACTCCCGTGCATTTAACTTCAACTTTTAAGCTAGATAAAGTTGGTTTGGATAAAGGATATGATTATAGTCGAACAGCTAATCCTACCCGAAGTGTTTTACAAAAACATTTAGCTGAGCTTGAAAATGGAAGCTACTGCTCCACTCATATTACTGGTATGGCATCAGTTACTGCTGTAGCTCATTTATTAAAAGCTGGTGACCACATTATCATTAGCGAAGATTGTTATGGCGGTGTTTTTCGACTCTTTAATGATATTTTAAGAAATTACGGTGTTGAAATTTCATTTATTGATTTAAATGATCAAAATTTACTTGAAACATCAATTCAAGAAAATACTAAATGTATTTGGGCTGAATCACCTACCAATCCGCTTTTGAGATTAGTGGATATTCAATATTTATCAGAAGTAGCAAATAAGAATAATGCTTTGCTTGTCGTTGATAATACTTTTTGTTCTCCTGTTCTTCAAAAGCCTCTAGACTTGGGAGCTCATATTGTCCTTCACTCATTAACAAAATACATCAATGGTCACTGCGATGTTCTGGGTGGTGCTGTGATTACAAAAGATGCTAAACTAGCTGAAAAGATTGATTTTAATACTAATGCACTTGGAATAGGTTCATCAGCTTTTGATTCATGGATGATAATAAGAGGAGTTAAAACACTCTTTGTTAGATTCAAGCAACAGCAAAAAACTGCAATAAAAGTTGCAAAGTTTTTAGAAAGACATGATAAAGTTAAACGAGTCATATATCCCGGTTTAAAAAGTCATCCAGATTATCAACTTGCAAAGAAACAGCAAAAAGGGCCAGGTGCAATGATCGCATTTGAAGTAGAAGGCGATAAGATTGGAGCAATAACTACAGTTGAAAATACTATTGTCTGTACTTTAGCTGAATCTCTTGGAGGAGTAAATTCTCTTATTGAAGTTCCTGCTTTTCAAAGTCATCAATCAATGACGCCGGAAGGAAGAGCAAAGGCTGGTATTTCAGATGGCCTTATCCGACTTTCTATAGGATTAGAAGATGCTAAAGATTTGATAAGCGATTTAAATCAGGCGCTTTCACAAATTGATGTAAAGAAATATCAACAGCAGACAGCTCAATTAGAATATATATAATTCAACGCCCACCGACAATAAGCCCTTGTTTCACGACAGGGGCTTTTCTGTTTCCATTATATCAGATTTAATCAGACATATATCTAATATAATCTAAAAGTGGACACAAACTTGGTGGACACAAGCCCCCTATCCGTCATCATATAAGGCACTAAATCCGATTATTAGTGTGTGGTAATGGTGTAGGAAAAGACCCTATTAATATGCTTTAACTTTTTCAACCAAAAACACCCTTTGATGGTAAAAATAATATTGAAAACTTATTAGCGGCATGTAGAACATGCAATAATTATCGATGGCATTATAGTCCTGAAGAAATACAGTGGATATTAAAAATAGGTGTTTGGGCAAAAACAAAAATTGATCACAATGATAAAATTGGTAAGGTTATAGCAGAAAATTTTATTAAGAAAGAAGTTGAGAGGGAGAATAGACGAAAGAAACCAAGAATGCCCTTAAAATAATGCTAAAAAAAGGAGAATAAATTCAAATATTTTGATTATGGTATCCTTATTATGGGGGTTGCATCTTTAATTATCGCATGGATTGATAATACAAGTGCCCAATACCTTTTTGGTGGATTTGACTTCACAATGATTATGTACAGTGGACTGAATATTCAGGAAAGATATAAAGATTAAATGAACCGCCTCTGGCTCAAATAAAGGATAATAAAATGTTTAAAATTTTCAAACCTTATATGCTACTACTATTAATACTATTAGCATCGTCTTCAATAGCAATGGCTCAAGATTGTGTATATGATTCTGACTGCCGTGGTTCTGTGTGTGTAGCTGGTGAATGCGTTACTGATGTTACTTTAGATAGAGACTTAGACGGAGTTCCAGATGCAGTTGATAATTGTCCTAATCTTTGAAGTGCTGATTTTAGAACTCGGATTGATTTTTCATATTCGTCTAAAATCAAATGTTCATTAACAGTATGGTCTAGCGCAGAATCGCCGGGCCCGTATGCAATGATGGGACAATTCCACGACCCTAAAATATTCATATCAGCAGAACCTGTCTTTTTTTTGAATTTGGGGGTTGCATTTTGAGATCTGATACTTCCTAAAAAAGATGAAATTAGTGGGTTTTTTTTATCTGTTAGTATAGCATGAATAGGTTCGTCATGACTTAGACTAGCACCATTTAATTGACTTTTACAAAAGGATAAAAAATCATCAAAATCAAAACCAATTGGTGTTCTTAGATCCATTTTAATTCTAATACCAATATTTCCTTTTTTATGATACGTGTTTATATCAACTAACCTAATTGAGGCTGAATCAAAACTTGGATATTCCTTTGCATATTTCTTTTGAATTTTTTCATAGAACCCCACTCCGATTTCAGCGGGAGTTGGCTCTGGTGCTCCATGATGAAATCTAGAATTTTCGTAACTAAACTCTAGCCACATCACTCCACGATATCCTAATGTTATGCCTTGCCATCCACTGGGTTCACCTATTATAGTATAATCTGGGATAGGAAGCGTTTTAAGTATTTCATATGCACCTATGGAGTCAGATTCTTCTCGAACACATCCAACTAAGGTAATTGATACGGTTTTTGAATTATAAAATTCTTTTGCTGCTTCTGCAAAAGCACATAGGCAACCTTTAGCATCAACACTACCTCTTCCATAAATTTTTCCATCAACTATTTTTACAGGTAATTTTCCAGGAACAGTATCAATATGCCCAATCAGATAAATTTTTATTGGCCCACTCCCAATTTTACCAATAGCATTCCCAACTTTATCTTCTTCAGTAGTAAAATGCATTTTATTTAATTCATCAAGAAAGAGTCTGACTGCATTTTTTTCAAATGATGAAGGACTATATACTTTTATCATTTTTTCTATTAAGCTCATTTTAGTATCTCAACTATTTTATCAATCGCATTATTTAATTCTTTTTTTGGGGTAATTAGTGGAGGTAATAATCTTATTATTTTCTTTCCCGCACTTAATGCAAGAATTTTATTATTAAATAATTCTTTGAGGTAGGGCATAACGGGTTCATTTAATTCAATCCCAATCATAAAACCGCGGCCTCTTACTTCTTTAACTTTGTTCAAATTTTGTGTTAGCATTTTGAGATCAGACAATATTTCTTTTCCTGTTTTTCTTACATATTCTAAAATATTATTTTTTTCCATATATTCTATAACGGTCAATCCAGCCCGGCATCCCATCAAGTTTCCACCGTAAGTGCTTCCATGCTTACTCTTTTCAAAAGATAATTCTTCACGCATGATCATTGCACCAATGGGGAAACCACCCCCTAGCATTTTGGCTGAACAGATAATGTCTGGAACCACATTCTCATGGTCACAAGCGAACCATCCCCCCGTACGGCCCATACCTGTTTGAATTTCATCCACGATGAACAGAGTATTATGGAAATCGCATAATTTACGGACTTGGGTGAGATATCCTTGGGGTGGCACGATGATTCCCCCCTCACCTTGAATCGGCTCCAGAATTACGGCGGCTACTTTATTATCAATTACTTTTTCAATAGCTTCAATCCTACCATAAGGTAAATGTTGAATATCAGGAATTAGAGGTGTGTAGGGGGCACGGTAATCCTTTCGCCAAGTTAAGGACAGAGCGCCCATAGAACGTCCATGGTAGGCTCGGATCATGCTAATAATTTTAGTTCGACCTGTATGTTTACGTGCCAGTTTAAAGGCTGCTTCTACTGCTTCCGTACCGGAATTCGTAAGAAAAATTCGATTTAGGTCTCCCGGTGCAATTTGAGATAATCTCTGCAAAAATTTGGCACGAATTTCATTAGCAAAATAGCCATTAATACAATGAGCTAGTGTCTGAGCTTGTTGAGATATGGCCAAAGCAACATCTTGATTTGCATGACCCAACCCTATAACACCAATTCCAGCGCCTAAATCCAGATAACGGTTCCCATTTGAATCCCAGACATAAGGACCTTTACCACCTTCAATGGCAATGGGCCAGTTTCCATACGCACCGCTGCCATGTTTTTCCTCCAATTCGATCCATTGATTCACTCTATCACCGTACCTTGTCCGTTTAATGCACTTGTTAAGGGATTTTTATTGCGGCAGTCACCTAAAATTACTTTGGACACACCACCATCAAGTGCTTCTTTGGCGCCTAGTAGTTTCTTTTTCATACGTCCTTTGGCAAATTGATCCATGTAATGTTCAACTTCATTTCTTGAAATCTTTTCAATAAGTGTATTATAATTTTCTGTATCTCGAAGTAAGCCAGGTACGTTTGATAGTATGACTAATTTATCTGCATTCATGGCGCTAGCGACTACTGCCGATAAGCGATCGCCATCAACGTTGATGGCGATATTTTCATTACTTATAGCCGGTGGTGTAATGACTAGCGTATAACCATTATCCATGAGTAAAGTGATTAAATCTATATTTACTTGTTCTACTTTTCCGGTCATATCATCACGAATGATTCGTTTTTTTCCATCCTTGATCACGCGGATAGCCTTTTTTCGTGAACCTTCAAATAAACGACCATCTAAACCTGATAAACCAATAGCATTTTGACCCAAAGCATGGAGTTTTTCTACGATCATTTTATTCATTTTTCCGCCATACACCATGTTGAAAATATCCATGGTTTTACGGTCTGTATATCGACTTGTAAAACCAGAAATAGATGTGAGTATCTTTGGTGGGTGTCCTAATTTAGTTGATACTTTATTCAATTCATGGGAACCCCCATGGATTAAGATGGTATTTTTATAGTGAATGAAATCCTTAAGGAATGCATCATAATTAATTCCTTCACTTCCACCAACTTTTACAATAAGCATATATTGACTCTAAATTGGGTGGAAACCCACTTGATTAATGCCTGTCGTTTCTTCAAACCCAAGAGCTATATTCATACACTGAACTGCCTGCCCAGCTGCTCCTTTCACCAAATTATCAATTGCTGACATAATTACTAGGCGTCCCGTAGCCGAATCTTTCTCAAAACCGATATCACATAAATTGGTCCCAATAACCACTTTCGGATCAGGAAAACGATAACCACCAGATTGTTCGCGTACTAACCGAATAAATGGTTCATGCTTATATGCTTGAAGGTATGTTTGCCAGACTGTCTTCTCGTCATATTCATCCTCCATAAACACATGAATTGTACTTTGAATACCACGAACTAATTCTACTGCGTGAGGGGAAAAATTCATGGAAATTGCTCCGTTGAGATTAAGTTCTTGTTGCATTTCCGCAATATGGCGATGACCGGTAGGTTTAAAGCTTCGTACGACCCCTTGCCGTTCAGGATGGTGGGTCCCGGCACCAGACTTGGCACCGGCTGCGGAAGAACCAACTTTAGAATCAATCACAACTTGATTAACATTGAAAATATCTAAAATAGGTTTCAAAGGTATAATTGCTCCTGTGGCTGTACATCCAGGCACAGCAATCAAATTAGAATTTTTAATTTTTTCCCGATAAAGTTCGGGCATACCGTAAACAAATTTATTTAGGAGGTCTGGCCGTTCATGGTTATGTCGATAATATTGCACATAGTCTTGAGGATTTCGGAGTCTGAAATCCGAGCTCAGATCAATAAGTAAATTTGTCATCGATGTATATTCTTCAATTCGTGATGTTATTGTACCATGGGGCAATCCAAGGAACAGGACATCCGTTTCCGACAGGTTTTCTGTGGATACAAATTTTAAATTGGTAACTCCTCTTAGATTTGGGTGCGTTTTGTGAATAAACTTACCCACCTGTTTTCGGGAAGTCACGACCGTAACTTCAACTTCAGGATGTTGCAAAAGTAATCGTAGGAGTTCGCTCCCAGTATAACCGGAACCACCTATGATACCCACTTTGATATTTCCCATCAGAATTTTTTCCCCATATTAAGAGCATAATAAATGATCTGGCCGGGGATGTCCACACCAGTAACATCAATACTATTTCTAAATTCCATTTTATGATTTACCTCATTAATCATTAGGCCATTCGGTGTCTCCACGATATCAATTGCTAAAAGTCCACCACCAACTGCCTGGGCTGTTTGTTCACAAAGGTTACTGATTTCATTGGTCACCGGACAATTAGCTGTTTCTCCACCACGTGCTGTATTGGTAATCCAATGCTCCGACGAACGGTAGATAGCACATATAGTTTCGTCACCAATATAGAAAGCACGAATATCTCGTCCAGGTTTTTCTACATATTCTTGTATATAATAAATGGAATGATGGCTTGAAGGCATAAATGACTTATGTTCGAGAATAGCTTCGGCCGCATCGCGGTCGTTGACCTTAGCTAGCATTCGACCCCAAGATCCTATAACAGGTTTTAATACCACGGGATAGCCCATCGATTCTATCGCTTCCAAAGCTGTCTCATGTGTAAAGGCCACCTTAACTTTTAAATTTGGAACACCAGCAGTATTTAGGGCAGTTGTGGTAACTACCTTATCGCCACAGACACTAGCAATCTGATGGGAATTTATCGTATGAACCCCCACGCTTTCCATTAATTGTATAATGTACAAGGATCGGGTATGGGAAATTTCACGATCGAGCATCACTTCAAATTGAAATTTGCTTTGATCATCCATGACTAAAGAACGACTGTCCACACGTTCAATTTGAACCCCCTGATTTGTCGCCGCATCAAATAATAATTTTTCTTCTTTCCGCAAACGAGAAAAAAGCAAGCCTACTTTATTCATTTGGGGCCATTTCTAAAAAATTATATGGATGTAATGAATCATTCACCCCAGTCCTCTTGTTCTTCCGGGGCCTCTTCAAGTTTGATAGGATTCAAACGGGTTACCTCTAATTCAGCGGCACAAGTATCACAATCAATAATTTCATTCTCTTCTAAATTCTTTGGTAGTTCAAAATCCGTACCACATATTGGACATTCGATCATTTTTATCCCTTTCTATCAAAAAAAAGCCCCTGCTCACCTAGGGTGGCAGGGGCTTTTCAAAATTCTATATGATTATATACGCCTACAACCCTATTGGAAGTATCCCTTTTTAGCCTTTTTAGCTTTTTTTGGTTCGGTTATTAGCGTAAAAATTTTCACTGTTATTAATCCGATTCATTTAAAATCGGGAGTGGATGTTAAAAAAACTATAAATAAGTGTCAAGCTTGATTAATTTGATTTAATGATAGTTGATTTTTGTTTAAAAGATAAAGCGCCTATTGGTTAAATAAAGGATAATAAAGTGAAGAATAAATTAGCAAGGGGCGAAATTAAATATAAAATAATATTATCGGAAAATAATGCTTTTAAAATGAAATGCTCTTGTTTCAATATTTTACTATTTGCACTACTGTCTTGTTCAGAAAATGAGGACAATGGCGACACTGATATACTGGAAATAAATGCTATTTTGCCAAAGAGTATCTCATTAATAGAAATTCCTGCTGGAACTTTTATTATGGGGGGATCAACAGTCCAAAATGATGCACCAAAGGTTAGCATCACAATGACTTCTTTTAAAATATCAGAAAAGGAAATCACCAATCAAGATTATATAACTTTTTTAAATGGAGCTTATTCTCACGGATGGGTTAAAGTATCAAATAAACAAATCTCTGACCCCTGTGGCATTTATACAGAGCAAATAGTCATCGGCACAGAAAATGCACCAAATTCAGGAGAAATATTTTTGCAACTAGGAGAAACAGGTGGATGTACAAGTAGCGGAGAACCAGAACATATTAATAATAAAAGTTGGATTTCTTTCAATGTTTCAACTAATTCATTTGAATTGATAGATCCAACAAAATCAGACTGGCCAGTTAATTGGATAAAATGGTATGGTGCATATGCTTTTGCAAAATATTACGATGTCAGTTTACCAACAGAAGCACAATGGGAGTATGCTGCAAAAGGAGGCGAACAATTAACCTATCCTACAGATGATGGAACTTTAGATTTAACAAAAGCAAATTATAATGGAGAAAAGCCAGGAGTTTATAATCCAAATGGACATGCATTGAATGTAGGTTCATATCCAAATAACCCTTTTGGCCTATATGATATGGGTGGTAACGTATGGGAATGGTGCCAAGATTATTATGAAGAATCATTTTACACCAATGATACAACAGACCCCATCAACACATCTGTAGGTGTGAGTAATAAAAGGGTAAGGCGCGGGGGATCTTGGAATTATCACGCATCAACATTATTAACTTATGCAAGAGCTTCAGATTTTGAGAATCGAGGAAATAATCATTTTGGATTTAGAATAGTCAAAAACTAAATAAAGGAGAATCAATTATATGTTTAATGAAATGAATAAAAACTATAGGTTTATAATTTTTACCCTAATATTGGTTTTTTCGACAACAAGCAAAGCAAACAAAAAAGATTCTATTGAAACAGCAGTTAGCATGATGGCAAAGATTGGTTCGTGTTGGTCCCCTAGTTTCTCTCCTGATGGAAAAACTTTGGCTTTCATATCTAATATGAATGGTATACCACAAATTTGGAAAGTTTCAATAGAGGGCGGCTGGCCAATATTAATAACAACGACAGATGACCCCATAGGAAGTGTTGAATGGTCGCCTAACGGCGATTGGCTTTCTTTTTCAATGGCTCCTGGTGGGGGTATGAATCAACAAATTTATTTAATTCGTCCAGATGGTTCAGATCTTAAGCTTCTTACGGATGGTGGGAATGAAACCAATCGTTTAGGTAATTGGACTTCTGATGGAGAAAAGCTAATGATGTCTTCTAATCGCCGTTTGTCTACTGCCATGGATGCTTATTTGGCAGACATTGATAATATGAAATTAAAACTTATTTCAAAAAGTAAAGGTATTGGATCATTTATTGATATAACCAGTAATGAAAAATTTGCTATTTTAAACAGATTACAGAGTCGTGGGAGTAATGACCTATTTCTAATTAATACAAAAACTGGCCATGAAACAATTCTTACATATCATAAAGGACCAGGTACATTTTTTGGACAATTTTCATCAAGTGGAAAAGAAATTTATGTTGGTTCTAATTTGAATCGTGACTTTATCGCTTTCGGAAAAATCGATATAAGAAAAAAAGATAAACCAGGAGCAATAAAAATCCTTGTTGAAAAATCAAACGCTGAACTTTCAAGTTTCAAATTGAATAATGATGCATCGTTAGCTGCACTAATATGGAATGTTTCTGGACGAAATGAATTAACTTTTTATGATTTGAAGAATGAAAAGGTCATAAATAAAAAAATAAACCTTCCATCTGAAATAATAGGAGGGATTACCTTTTCAAAAGATGGAAAGTTATTAGCTTTAGAGGTTTCAGGAGCAACAAACCCAAGGGATATTTGGATTTTGAATATGGAGTCTTATCAATTTAGACAGCTTACTTTTAGTCCCCACGCAGGTGTTGATCTAAAAAAATTAATTGCACCGGAACTAGTCGAGTTATTAGCTCATGATGGTCTTAAGTTAACAGGATGGCTATATAAATCTAAATCAAGTAATACACCTGGTCCAATCATCCTTAGCTTCCATGGTGGACCAGAAGGCCAAGAAAGACCTCAATTCAGAAGTGATTACCAAGCACTTTTGGCACAAGGAATTTCAATATTTGCTCCAAATGTTAGAGGGTCTTCC
This sequence comes from Fidelibacterota bacterium UBA6630, assembly GCA_002455835.1. Taxonomy (GTDB): domain Bacteria; phylum Fidelibacterota; class Marinisomatia; order Marinisomatales; family TCS55; genus TCS55. The sequence goes on from DKLW01000049.1 coordinate 40,908, forward strand.
GGCTTTGGAAAAATTTTTGTTAATCTAGATAATGGTGAATTGCGATTTAATGGTATAAGAGATATAAAGTCCTGTGTAGAATATGTAATAAATACGGGAATTGCGGACCCTCAACGTATCGGTATAATGGGAGGATCTTATGGAGGTTATATGGTTATGGCTGGTTTAGCTTACTATCCAGATATGATAAATGTTGGAGCAAACCTTTTTGGAGTAGTGAATTTTGAAACATTTTTTGCCAATACTGAACCTTGGATGGCTGCTATTTCAACTATCGAATATGGTGACCCTCAAACTCAAAGAGAACTTTTGAAAAGCCTTTCTCCTATTCATATGGTTGATAAAGTTATTGCCCCTACAATTGTTTTGCATGGGGCAAACGATACAAATGTCCCAGTAGTGGAAGCTGAACAAGTAGTAGAAAACCTTAAAGCAAGAAGCATACCTGTTGAGTATATCCTTTTTCCTGATGAAGGACATGGGTTTCTAAAAACAAAAAATCGAATTCACTCAACAACTTCAATTGTAAATTGGTTTATTAAATATTTATGAATAGGATTTTTTTTTGATAAACTTAAACCAGTGATAATTAATGAAAGTAATTGGCAAATTGTAGAATGAAACACATTTGGATTAAATAAAAGAGTTCACAATGAATAAGATTACTTTATTATGTTTTTTATTCTATGGCTGCGGAACGGTTGATCGTTCAACTATGCATTCCGTACGTTTGCAATCAGATGCGACAACTGATAGCATTGAACATGTTGTTAAAGAGATGCTAATTGCAATCAGCACCAACGATCTTTTAAAAGCGAAATCTCACGTATTAGAAGAAGGTCGCGTTTTCAGAGTTCGCAATGACGGTATGAGTTTTAGATCAAATACAGACTTTTTTAAACAGGTAGGTGATCAATCAACTGATTACTATGAGCGCATGTGGGATCCAATCATTATGTATCGCGGTGACCTTGCCATCGCTTGGACAACATATGATTTTCATTTGAACGGAAAATTTTCCCATTGTGGTGCTGAATCGTTTACACTTACGCGAGTAGATAATAGGTGGATGGTGATGGATTGGGCTTATACCGCCAATGAACCTGATAATTGCAATAGTCCATTAGGATCTTATAAAGAATTAAAATGAATATTCTCTGAATTAAATAAAGGAGAGAAAAAAATGAAGAAAATTATACTAATGACAATGCTAATGAGTGCAGTATTTGCACAAAGTGATTGCAATGAAACTAACTGGCGAGAATATTATTACAGCGATGGTCATGATATGAGAGGTTGTGACCTTTTAAACGTAGTAATATATATTTGGGATGGTAATACATTTTGTAGATAATCAATCTCTACCAACATTTGGAAAGGTAAGTTATCCAAACAATTTGGCTCTAAGAAATGTCATAGAGTTAAAAACTACTTAGTTAACTAAAACCTCATTCTAATTCTTAAAAATATCTTCCTCACGGGGGTTTTTTATTTATATCTAATTAATCCGTAGATTTCATGGTATTAATCCAAAATAAGGAGATAACATGGTCAATATAATCAATTGGGATGAATTAGAATGGGAAGAGGTTGCTCCATCTATTAGAAGAAAAATGATTTGGGGTAAGCATACTATGATCGCCCGTTTAGAATTGAAAGACGGTTGCCTAGTCCCCCTACATCAGCATGAAAATGAACAGCTATCCTTTATTGAATCCGGCACCATTCGGTTTTGGCTTGGGGAGGATAAATCGGAAGTGGTGGATGTACATGCGGGCGAATCGTTAATTATTCCGCCCAATGTTCCTCATGAGGCGCTCATCATCGGTGATGTGATGGCGACAGATACATTCTCACCACCTCGCCAAGATTGGATCGATGGAGATGATAGTTACTTAAGAGATTCATGAAATCTATGAATTCAGTCAAATCAATCTGCATTATTTTAGCTTTGGGATTTATAGGCGGCAGCTCTTTAAATCACACTCAGACTTTTTAAAGACCTAAAGCCTTCATTTTATGAAGAAGGATTATATATTATTATATATAGTAATATATATGAATATATTATTATATTAACTGAAACTTATAATGATTGTAGAATAATTTCATTTCTTGATAACTCTACATACATCAATTAGAAAATAATTGTGAATCCTTAATCAATAACTGAAGTAGGTGACCATTATGAAAAATGATACCAAATTAAAGAGATTTTTTATCTATTTAATCACATTGTTGGTGCCGGTTAGTTTGTTCGCTCAAGCAGGTAAAGCTTTAGGAACTGTTACAGATTCTGAAGGAAACCCGCTTGCTGGGGCGAATATTGCTGTAGTTGGAACGAGCTTTGGTGCAGCAGCTAACGAAAACGGTGAATTTACAATTGATGACTTGCCAGCTGGAGATTATGAGTTTGTAGCTTCCTATATTGGATATCAACAGTTTCGTCAAGCTGAATCTGTTTCGCCAGGAGGAACTGTAACTCTTCAATTTGTACTTAATCCTTCTGCAGTTGAATTAAATGAAATATTTGTAACTGGGACTGCAGGTGCTGCTTCTAGAAAAGAGATAGGTAATAGCGTTGGTACATTAAGAACTGGTTCACTAGAAGAACAACCCGCATCAACGCTAGCAGAAGCTCTTTATGGACAAACCACTGGTCTTACTCAGATGAGAAATGAAGGTCAGGTTGGTGCTGGGTCGCGTATTATGTTGAGAGGTATGAATAGTATTTCACAAGATATACAACCTCTGATTTATATTGACGGTGTACGGATGAATAATAATGCTGGGACTTATTCTAGTCAGGCCGGTCGGAATCCGGGTGCTTATGGTGCACAGACCTCTCCGAATCCAATGGATGATATAAATATGGACGATATAGAGCGTGTTGAAATTATCCGTGGTGCATCTGCAACCACACTTTATGGTACTGAAGCAGCCGGTGGCGTTATTCAAATATTCACAAAAAGAGGGTCATCGGGTCAAAAACCAAAGTGGAATGTTAAAACAACAACCGGTAATCGCTTTATGTCGGAATATAACATGAGCCCCGTGCTTGCTAAGACAAGTGACTGGGGTTTTCTTAAGCCTTGGTTTAAAACAGGTGGAGTCAATGCTACGAATGTCTCAGTTAAAGGGGGAACAAATAATTTAAGATATTTTCTTTCTGGAGGTTATGATGATCAAATGGGTGTAGTTGATAAAAATGATTCTCAGCTATTAAGTCTCAGAGGAAATTTCGGCTTTAGTCCAAGTGATAATGTTAGGCTAGAGTTCAATTCCAGCTACTCAAGTAGAGAAACAAACTATGTTGAAAGTGGCGATAATGGTTATGGATTTATGTTAAATGTTTTAAGAGGCGATCAAGACTATACAAATGCCGCTGTACCGCAAGGCTATGTAGGTGACCCTGACCAGTTAATATGGGACGTTGATAATGAGTCCAGTACGGAGCATTTTATTTTTGGTTTTAATATTAATCATTCGATGCCATCATTGAATATTGATACTCGTATTAGTTATGGTATGGACTACACTGATGCGCTTAACCGGCAAACAATCCCTTTTGATTGGCCTTTATTGCCTCGAGGTCGAAGAGCTATCAATCGCTGGAATCACCGTACACAAACAATTGAATTAGCAAGCACCTGGAGAGCGAATTTTGGTGAAAATATCACTTCAAAAATGACTGTTGGTGGTCAAATTTTTGATGATAGAGATCATACTATTTATTCTACTTCAGAAGATTTTGGAGGTCCAGGGCCAAAAACAGTATCATCTGGTGGAACAAAATTTACTGATGAAGAAGCACTAAATATTGTAACGGCAGGTATGTTTTGGGAGGAAGTTGTTGGGATTAACGATAGAGCATTTATTACTCTTGGTGTTAGAGTTGATGGTCATAGTGCTTTCGGTGGCGATTATGGATTACAGACTTATCCAAAGATTGCAGGTTCCTATATTCTTTCTGATCATGACTTTTGGCCTTCTTTTTGGGAGGTTATGAAAGTTAGAGCTGCATTTGGTCAGTCTGGAAAAGCTCCCAGTGCATTTGATGCTGTTAGAACATGGAATCCTGTAACGGGGAATGATGGCCAATCTGGAGTTACTCCCGCCAATCTCGGGAATGCAGAATTAGGCCCAGAAAGGACGACGGAGGTTGAATTTGGTTTTGAGGCTAGTATATTGAATGGAATGATCGGTCTTGAGTTTACAACTTACAATGCCAAGACTGAAGATGCCTTGATGCCAGTTACGGCACCCCCATCGCTAGGTTGGTTGAATTCACAATTGACCAATGTTGGTTCTTTTACCAATAGCGGAATTGAACTTGCCTTAAAAACCCGACCAGTTCAGACAAGGGATTTAAAAGTTGAGTTGGGAGCTACATACTCTACTAATGATAGCAAGATTAATGATCTAGGTGGTATACCGGAATTTTTTGTAGGGTGGGGACCTCTTCTTGGCCAATGGGTAAAGGAAGGTTATCCGGTTATTTCTATGTGGGGTAATAAAGTGATAAATCCTGATGAGATGGCAGAACCAATTCTATCAGAAAGTATGGAATATTATGGCCCTGTTTATCCACCAGTTACATACGGTTTAAATGCAACAATAACATATAAAAGTTTAACTTTTTCTGCATTAGCCGATGGACAGCAAGGAGCTTATCAATTCATGATCATGCCATGGCAACAGGTCAGAAGAGGGCTATGGCCAGAATGTAACGATCGAAAACCGCTTTCTGGACAAACAGCTATTTGGCGAGCTCGCTGTAAAGAACCTACACCTAACTTTGATCATTGGATGCGGCCAGCGGACTTCTTCAAACTTAGAAATGTAGCCTTAACCTGGCGTATTCCTGATGGAATGTTATTTGACTTGAATGGTTCTAGCCTAACTTTGACAGGTCAGAATCTTTGGAGATCAGGAAACTTTATTGGGTTTGATCCTGAGATGACAGTTGGAAATTCCGCATATGGACCATTCCCTGCACGTTATGAATATTATCAAATACCTCCTGCAAGTGTGATTTCTCTCACTTTCAGGACTAGTATTTAGGAGGATAATAGATTATGAAAAAATTAATAAAAGAAAATAATCGATTATTAACTATTGCTCTTTCATTTCTTATTTACAGTTGCGGAGATATTTTTGAGGTCATAAATCCAGGTCCCATTATTGATTCGGCCCTAGATGAAGAGGCTTCTGGGAAAACTGTATTAATAGGTGCAATCTCTGATGTTGAAGTTTCTGCGAATCTTTTTGCACTCTATGCAGGTGTAGCATCAACGGATATGGCTGCAGATGCAACCAGGCCATGGGTACAAATACCAAGTGATGGTGATTTAAATTCACTTAATGATCAGGTTTGGGCTCCAGGCCATCTTGGGCGATGGTCATCAGAAGCTGCAGTTGCAAGGCTTCAGGCAACCCAGTCTAATGCTAGTTCAAGTGCTCTAGTAGCAGGGGCATATCTACATGCAGGATATGCAAATCGACTATTAGCTGATAATGTTTGTGTAATGGTTATTGATGGTGGTTCTGGTTCGCAAGCCGACGGCCATTATACTAGGGCTATAGAACATTTTAATAACGCTATTACAATTGCTAAAGCTAGTGGAGATCAGACAATTGAGAAAGCTGCAATTGCTGGAAGAGCACAATGCAATTTGATTCTGGGAAATTATTCGAAAGCTGCAGAAGATGCAGCTTTAATTTCGGATGATTTTCTATTCGTGGCAAATCGTTCAAGTAACAGTGGAAGAGAAAATAATCTTACTTGGTCTGAATCACATGATCAAAAACAAATAACTATATATGGACGTCCCATGGCCGACCCAGCATATGTTGATTATGCTGATCCTAGAACACCAATGGAGGATGTGGGAATTCTTGCAGCTAGTGGAACCAAACCATTCCTTAGACAGAAAAAATATCCTTTGAATAGTTCAAATATTCCATTGGCTAAAGGGTCAGAAATGCGGCTAATTGAAGCTGAAGTTATGTTAAGGGATGGAAATATTGCTGGATGTATGGAAAAAATCAATTCAGTTAGGACTGCCGCAGGTGTGGCTAACAAAACTGCTACGACTACAAGTGAAGCTTGGCTTGCTTTAGATCAGGAGAGACATTTAGTGCTATGGCTTGAAGGAAGAAGACTAAAAGACAATGTTCGCTTTAATGGGCTTAGTTCTTTATCAACTGATTTTATGGAAGGACGAGATGTTTGCTTTCCACCAAGTCTAGCAGAAATTGCAGCAAATAAGAATTTAAACTGGCCGTAATAACTAATTATAATTAACTCACAATAAATAAAAAGGGTCTGCAAATGCAGACCCTTTTTATTTATATTATTCTTTATTTTTAGTAGACTTGAAACTCCAAATAAACCCATTAAATTATTTTCATGAAAAAAATGAGACCAATTGTATTGATTTCACTATTGACTTTTCTAGGTTGTGCTACTTCAGGTCCAAACTATTCAGTTGAGAATTTTCAATGTTATCCCGAATCAGTATATTTATTTCGCCATGCTGAAAAACAAATCATCAAGGGCGAGAAGAATCCGGAATTGACGATAGAAGGATTTGCCAGATCCGATGCGTTGGCCGAAGCCTTAAAGGATGTTCAAAATGGTGTCATCTATTCCAGTGAATTTAAGCGGACGCAGCAAACGGTGAATCCCTTGGCCAGTGTTTGGAATACGAATGTAAAAATCCACACAGCCCATGACCCGGAAGGGCAGATCGAGCGTGCCCTTTCCCATTGCGGCAAAACAGTGATTATTTCAGGGCATTCCAACACGCTCCCCAATTTGATTGGATTGTTTGGCATCATCGATGAAATCACAATTTCTGATGACCAATACGGTGACCTATTTCAAATTCAATGGAAAGATGGAAAGCCTGTACTAACTGTCACTCAGATCAGTATATGAGAAAAATTACACTAAGCATTTTTATTTTTCTTCAGTTCGGATGTGAAAACAATAATCCAACAATTACAGAAGAGATACAGACCCTAAAGACCTATCCATTTTCAGAGCCAAACCCTATTCCCTATCTTACTAAGGATAAACGGTTATATCCATACCATCAAATAATGGGATATGCTCATACAGGGACCCCAGAAGAATGGAAAGTCATAAAAATGGAAAATGATCATATTGAAGTGTATGTTCTGCCAGAAGTGGGCGGTAAAGTATGGGGTGCAATTGATAAGGCCAATGGTCAAGAATTCATTTATAGGAATGAAGTGATGAAATTTCGAAATATTGCGCTTCGTGGACCATGGACATCAGGCGGGATTGAATTCAATTTTGGTGTAATCGGCCATACCCCGTCCACGGCAACCCCTGTTGACTATTTAACTCGGACAAATCCTGATGGAAGTGTATCCACCTTTGTTGGTGCCATGGATCTGCCATCCCGGACCCATTGGCGGGTGGAAATAAGAGTAGAACCAAATAGAGCCAATTTTGAGACCCATGCACTGTGGTACAATCCAACGCCCACAATTCAGGCCTATTACAATTGGATGACTGCCGCTGCTTTCGCCCAGGATGATCTTGAAATGGTTTTTCCCGGTGATCGTTACCTAAAACATAGCGGTGAAGTTTTGCCGTGGTCAATTGATAGTGAAGAACGCAACTTGACTTATTATGACAATAACCGATTCGAAGGCCATAAATCCTACCATGTGGTAGGTGCCTGGAAGAATTTTTTCGGAGGATATTATCATAATGATGGATACGGTTTTGGTCATTGGGCTTCACAAGATGAAATGCCGGGTCAAAAACTCTGGCTGTGGGCTTTATCAGATGAGGGGGGTATATGGGAAGATCATTTGACCGATACTGATGGCCAGTACATTGAATTCCAAGCCGGAAGACAACTGGTTCAATATTCTCCAGGTGATCATGAGAACCCAATCCGTAAAGCAGGTTTTGACCCTTATGGTGCAGATCTATGGACCGAAGCCTGGTTTCCAGTTGGCAAACTGGGAGGAATG
>DKLW01000022.1:0-167 GCA_002455835.1 Fidelibacterota bacterium UBA6630
TAGGATATAAAAAATTAGATGATGGATCCAAAGTAAGGGTCGCAGTAAAAACCGGTGAGGAAATAGGTTAATCTCATGGCTGGGAAAAAAGATAAACAAATGCTTCCAAACCTACGCGAAAAATACACAGGTGAAGTTGTGGCGGGGATGATGGATCGATTCCATTA
>DKLW01000022.1:462-653 GCA_002455835.1 Fidelibacterota bacterium UBA6630
AGTGAAGTTGTGGCAGGGATGATGGATCGATTCCATTACAACAATGTGATGGAAGTACCCAAAATCTCCCACGTTTCAGTGAATATGGGTATTGGTGATGCGAAGGATAATCCAAAGAAATTGGAAAGTGCATTGCAAGAGCTCACCCTGATTACTGGACAAAAACCGGTGATAACACGATCAAGAAAAGA
>DKLW01000022.1:971-22150 GCA_002455835.1 Fidelibacterota bacterium UBA6630
ATCAAGAAAAGATATTTCAAATTTTAAAATCCGTCAAGGATTCCCCGTTGGCTGTAAAGTCACCCTTCGTGGGAATCGCATGTATGATTTCATAGAAAGATTGATCAGTATTGCACTGCCTCGGACTCGTGATTTTCGCGGTTTATCCTTCAAATCTTTTGATGGTCGTGGCAATTACTCTTTTGGTGTGAAAGAGCAGATTATCTTTACGGAAATTGATTACGATAAAATTGATAGTATCCGCGGGATGGATATTACTTTTTCTACAACAGCAAAGACCAACGATGAGTCCTATTGGCTGTTGAAATTAATCGGTCTTCCCCTTAGGGATAAGCCGATAAAACAGGAAGTTGTTGAGGCAGCTTAATGGCTAGAAAATCACTGATTGTAAAGGCAAAAAGAAAGCCAAAATTTAGTTCTAGAGCGTATAACCGTTGTTTTAATTGCGGTCGTCCTGATGGCTATTTAAGAAAATTTGGTCTTTGCCGCATTTGTTTTAGAGAAATGGCACTTAAAGGGGAAATCCCCGGTGTGACCAAAGCAAGCTGGTAGGAGTAGAATCGAATGGCTATGACCGATCCAATTGCTGATATGTTGACCAGAATCCGGAATGGAATGGCGGTGGATAAACGGTTTGTTGATATCCCCTCATCCAACCTGAAAAAGCGTATCGCATTTGTACTCAAAGAAGAAAAATATATCGAAGATTTTATGTTTGTCCAAAATGGTGTGAAAGCATCGATTAGAGTTTTCTTAAAATATGATCATAAAGGCGGAGCTGTTATTTCAGGGATTGAAAGGGTCAGTAAGCCTGGTCGCCGTGTTTATGTCGGTGGGCATGAGATCCCCCGCGTATTGGATGGATTGGGTATTTCAATCCTTTCCACATCCAGAGGTGTTGTATCCAATAAAGCTGCCAAGCGCATGGGAATTGGCGGCGAAGTGCTTTGCAATATTTGGTAAGTAAACATGTCAAGAATTGGTAATAAAATTATAGAAATCCCAGAAAGCGTTACATTGAATATTAGCGATGGTATGGTTGATATTAAGGGTCCGAAGGGCACCATGGCTATTCCTGTGCATAGCGATATGCAGGTGAAACAGGATAATGGAAGTATTATCGTTGAAAGACCATCTGATTCCCGTACCCACAGATCATTGCATGGTACCACACGACAATTGTTGGCCAATGGAGTGCAAGGCGTTTCTGAGGGTTTTAATAAAGAATTAGAAATTAGAGGTGTAGGTTACCAGGCAAACATGCAGGGTAAATATCTTGTCCTTCAGCTTGGATTTTCACACGACATTTATTTTGAGCCACCTGAAGGTATTGAAATCAAAGCCAATCGAACTGAAATTTCTGTCAGTGGAATCAATAAGCAATTGGTTGGTGAGGTGGCTGCGAAAATCCGTTCATTCAGAAAACCGGAGCCCTATAAAGGTAAAGGTGTTCGTTATAAAGATGAATATGTGCGTTCAAAACAAGGTAAAACCGTGGGCGGTGGTGCATAATGAAAAAATTATCAACAACAGAAGTTCGAAATCAGCGCAGGCGTAACCGGAGCAAACGAGCCAATATGGCCCATCCAGAACGTCCTCGTTTGGTTGTTTATCGTTCAAACAAACATATCCGTGCCCAAGTGATTAATGATCATGATGGCGCAACATTGGCTTCTGCCTCATCCATGGATAAAGATATGGGTAAAGCAGTTGAAAAAGCAGAATCAAAAACAGACATCAGTACTTTGATTGGTACTGCTGTTGCAGAGCGCGCCTTGAAAAACAAGGTGAGCAAAGTTGTATTTGATCGAAACGGATATCCATATCATGGTCGGGTTAAAGCCGTGGCAGATGCTGCACGTGAAGCCGGCCTGGAATTCTAAAGATTAGAAAGTATTATGATTAATCCTGCAGAACTGGATCTAAAAGAAGAAACTGTTATTCGTGTTACCCGTGTAGCAAAGGTTACCTCTCGAGGAAAAAATTTCCGATTTGGGGCATTGGTTGTAGTGGGTGATGGAAAAGGAAATGTTGGTATTGGCCAAGGAAAGGCCGGAGAAGTGATGTCCGCAATTAATAAAGCCAAAGAAGACGCGAAACAAAATATTATCAGAATTCCCCTGGTGAATGGAACTATCCCTCACAAGATCGTTTCTCGGTATAGCTCAAGTCAAGTGATGTTAAAACCAGCAGCGCCTGGTACAGGTATTATTGCTGGTGCCGCTGTACGTGCCGTCATGGAACAAGTGGGTGTACAGAATATTTTGACCAAACGTTTTGGATCCAACAATCAAATGAATGTAACGAAAGCCACTATGAAAGCACTAACTGAATTGCAGGATGTAGTAAGTATTGCCAGCAAACGTGGTATGACCATTAGAGAAGTATTTAGTTAATCGTTATGGCCAAAGCAAAAACATTAAAAATTACCCAGATCAAAAGTCCGATCGGTTATAAACAAAAAGCCAAAACGACTTTAAAAGCGTTAGGTTTACGTAAAATGCATCAATCTGTTGAGCAGTTAGACTCACCTGTTCTCCGGGGCATGATTAACCGTATAAATTATTTGGTAAAGGTTGAGGAAGTCTAATGAAATTAGGTGAATTAAAACCAAATGAAGGTGCAACCCACAGTAAAAAACGGGTAGGCCGTGGTCATGGTTCTGGTTTAGGCCGTAATGCGGGTCGCGGAGATAAAGGGTATCATTCTCGTTCCGGTTCAAAACACCGCCCTTGGTTTGAAGGAGGACAAATGCCATTGCATCGCCGGGTACCCAAAAGAGGATTTTCAAACTTCCTGTTTAAAAAAGAATTTCAATTGGTAAATGTATCTGATTTTGAAAACTTGGATGTAGATACAATTGACGCCAATGTATTAAAAGAAAATGGATTGGTTAAATATGCCATGCGTCCGATTAAGGTATTGGGTGATGGCGAATTGACCAAAAAATTAGATGTGACGGCAAATGCATTTAGTGCTTCTGCCAAAGAAAAAATTGCAAAAGCTGGTGGCTCAACCACGGAACAATAGTGCTCGATAAATTTAAAAATATATTTGCCATTCCTGAGTTGCGCAAACGCGTATTGTTTACGCTGGGGGTTCTGATTACTGTTCGATTAGGGGCGCATATTCCATTGCCCGGTATTGATGCAGATGTACTATCAGCTGCATTCCAAGGATATCAAAATACATTACTTGGATTGTATAATATGTTTGCAGGGGGTGCATTCCAAAAAGCAACACTGTTTGCTTTGGGAATTATGCCTTATATCTCTGCTTCCATTATCATTCAGCTAATGAGTACAGTGGTACCTTATTTCCAGCGCTTGCAAAAAGAAGGGGAAGCGGGCCGAAAAAAAATCACCCAAGTTACAAGGTATTTAACGGTATTAATTGCAGCCATGCAGGCTTATGGTGTTGTGGCTGTCTTTTTACCTTCCTTATCTGCTGGTGGTCAATCGGTGGTAATTAATCCTGGTTTTGGATTTACGTTTACCGGTATGGTGAGTTTAATCACAGGAACCATTTTATTGATGTGGTTAGGTGAACGGATTACAGAACGCGGTATTGGAAATGGTATTTCTCTTATCATTATGATTGGTATTGTGGCTGGATTGCCTAATGTTATCGTAAGTGAAGTGGCTTTGATTAGTGAAGGTGTTCGGGGTATTCTGAGTGAAGTCATCCTGATTGGTATTATGTTTGCAGTGATTGCTTTTGTTGTACTCTTAACACAAGGGACGCGGAAAATTCCCGTATCCTATGCCAAGCGTGTGGTGGGGCGTAAAGTATATGGCGGTCAGTCCACGCATATTCCTTTGAAGGTGAATACAGCTGGTGTCATGCCCATCATTTTTGCCCAATCCATCATGTTTATCCCAAGTACGATTGCTACATTTTTCAGTGATAATGTTTTTATGCAGGGTGTTATGCGGTGGTTTTCTTTTGACCATCCATTCTACTGGTTCATCTTTGGATTGATGATTGTTTTCTTCACATATTTTTATACAGCTATCGCTTTTGACCCCACACAGGTTTCACAACAAATGAAACAGCATGGTGGATTTATTCCTGGAATTCGTCCAGGGAAAAAGACCGCTGAGTATATTGACAATATTTTATCTCGAGTGACCTTGCCCGGCTCTTTTGCCCTTGCCTTGGTTGCGATCTTTCCATACATCCTCATGCAAGCCATGGATGTAAGTTATGATTTAGCCTCATTTTTTGGTGGCACCAGTTTGTTGATTATCGTGGGTGTTGCATTGGATACTTTGCAGCAGATTGAATCTCACCTTATGAGTCGCCATTATGATGGCTTTTTGACCAAAGGTAAAATTCGTGGCCGGAGGCGCATGTAGTGGTTCGAATCAGAACACAGCGAGAGATTGATTTAATTGCCACAAGTTGTCAAATTGTGGCAGACACATTGGATATGCTTACAGAACATGTAAAACCCGGTGCCAGCATCATTGATTTAGATGAAATGGCAGAAACATTTATTCGTAACCAAGGTGGACGGCCTGCTTTTAAGGGATATATGGGTTTCCCAGCAACATTATGTGTTTCTGTGGATGATGAAGTGGTACATGGGGTTCCTAATGATCGTGTCCTTAAAGAAGGTCAGATTGTGGGTATTGATTGTGGTGCAGAAAAAGACGGATACTACGGCGATCATGCACGAACATTTGCTATTGGTAAAGTTTCTAATGATAAACAAAAATTAATGGATACCACCCGTGAATCCCTCATGCGGGGAATTGCCGCAGCCAAGCCGGGCAATTATGTTTCAGATATTGGTCATGCCATCCAATCTTATGTAGAAAAATTTGGCTATTCCGTGGTCCGCGAATTGGTGGGCCATGGGATTGGATCTGAACTCCATGAAGAGCCTCAAGTACCCAATTATGGACAGCCAAAACAGGGGTATAAACTTCGTGAAGGTATGTGCATTGCTATTGAGCCAATGATTAACATGGGTGTCAAAGAAGTGAAAACCGATTCCGATGGCTGGACCATTCGCACGGCTGATGGAGAAGCATCGGCCCATTTCGAGCATACCATCGCAATTACAGCCGAAGGTCCTGAAATCTTGAGTAAAGGGGAGGCGTTTCGTGGCTAAAGAGCAAGCCATTGAAGTTGAAGGTATCATCAAAGAGACCTTACCCAACGCTATGTTTCGTGTTCAGGTGGAAATTGGTGATAATACTCATGAAGTGTTGGCCCACGTGAGTGGAAAAATGCGGATGCATTTCATTAAAATTTTACCGGGGGATGTGGTGAAACTTGAGATTTCACCCTACGATTTAACCCGTGGTCGTATTACGTATCGGAATAAATAGGAAGATATGAAAGTTAGAGCTTCAGTTAAAAAGATTTGTGCCAAATGCAAGGTTATCAAGCGTAAAGGCATTGTGAAGGTGATTTGTGAAAATCCAAAACACAAACAAAGACAAGGTTAGGAGTTTTTTGTGGCGCGTATAGCAGGTATTGATATTCCCCGCGAAAAGAAGATCCCTTATTCCCTGTGTTATATCCATGGGATTGGATTAACTACAGCTAAACAAATTTGCAAAAAGGCGAAAGTGGATCAAGACGCTAGGGTTAAAGATTTATCAGACGATCAAGTGGCTTCCGTTCGTGATGCAATTACATCACTTGATATTAAAGTAGAAGGTGAGCAGCGGACTCAGGTTTCTATGAATATTAAGCGGAAAAGAGATATTGGATGTTACCAAGGGTTACGCCATCGCCGTGGTCTCCCGGTAAATGGACAACGGACCAAGACAAATTCAAGAACCCGTAAAGGGAAACGCCGTACAATCGGTCTGGGCAAGAAAGTGCAGGTATAGAATTGGCTAAACCATCAAAGGATAGAAAAAATAAAAAGAAAAAAGGGTCCGTGGATGCAGCAGGCGTTGCCCATATTAAGGCCACTTTTAACAACACCCATATTACATTGACAGATAAATTCGGGAATGTAGTTGCATGGTCCACAGCTGGTACCAGCGGATTCAAAGGGTCCCGGAAAAGTACTGCTTATGCCGCTACCTTGGCTGCTGAAAAAGCAGGACAAGAAGCTGTGCAAATGGGTATGAAAACAATTGAAGTAAAAGTAAAAGGGCCCGGTTCAGGTCGCGAATCTGCTATTCGTGCTTTGGCTGTCGCTGGATTAGAAGTAATATCAATTCGTGATGTCACCCCTTTACCACATAATGGATGTCGTCCACCTAAAAGACGACGCGTTTAATTAGAGAAGTTTAATGGCTAAATCAAACGTACCTAAAGGCAAACTCGTCCGGAAATTCGGAGAAAATATATTTGGAAATCCAAAATATGATAGTTTGCTCAATAGAAAACCTTATACCCCAGGACAGCATGGCCCAACTCGTCGTCGCCGTTTGTCTAACTACGGCATTCAGCTACGGGAAAAACAAAAAATCAAAGCCATGTATGGCGTCTTGGAACGTCAATTCCGGAACTACTTTCATAAAGCAGAAAAAATGAATGGTGAAACTGGTACCAATCTTCTCCAACTATTGGAATGTAGATTGGACAATGTGGTCTACCGTCTAGGTTTTGCATCCACACGGGCGCAGGCACGTCAATTGGTGAGCCATGCACATTTTCTGCTGAATAATCGGAAATGCAACTATCCATCTGCATCGGTAAAACCTGGTGACGTGATTCAAGTGCGGGATAAATCAAAGAAAATGGAATTCATTATGGAATCCATGAAAAGAATTAAGGGTGATATTGAATTGCCCTGGCTCGAATTAGATAAAGCAAAAATGACTGGTTCATTTATGGCCGTTCCTGAACGGGATGAAATGGCACTGACAGTCAACGAACAAATGGTTGTAGAACTCTACTCCAAGTAAACAAAAGGCAAGATATATTTATGGCTAAAAAAGAATACGATCTGAAGATCAAAACAGAAGATAAGTCTCTCACCGATACTTACGGTAAATTTATTATTCAGCCTTTAGAAAGAGGATATGGTGTAACCGTTGGGAACGCCCTTCGTCGTGTGCTACTGACCAGTTTACCCGGCGCTGCCATTACCAATGTAAAGGTTGACGGTGTTCTCCATGAATTCTCCACCATCCCTGGTGTAAAAGATGATATGGCTGATATCATTCAAAATCTGAAAGGTGTTCGCTTTAAACTTTCGGAAACTGAAGTCGATCCTGTCACTGTTACTCTTAAAGGTAAGAAAACAATAACTGGCGCAGATATTCAAGCGGCTACTGATGAATTCGAAGTATTGAACCCGGATCATTACATTACCGAAATGAACGCCAAAGGATCCATCGAAATGGAAGTCCGTATTAATGTGGGTAAAGGATATGTCCCTGCTGAAGAAAATGATTTGCCTAATGCACCGATTGGTACATTGGCTATTGACAGTATTTTTAATCCTGTAACCAAAGTGACATACAATGTGCAGCCCGTACCCGGTGCAAAAGATCCCATCGAAATTCTGAACATTGAATTAGAAACTGATGGTTCGACAACACCAAAGGATGCAATCAGTTATTCTGCAACCGTATTGATGAAGCATCTCCGTCTAGTAGAAGCCATTGCAAACCCTGAAGTGCTTGAAGTGTCTCAAAAGATTAGCGAAGAAGTTATCAATATCTGCAACTTACTTAATTTGACCATTGATGAGATGGAATTATCTGTTCGGAGTCACAACTGCTTACAAGCCGCTGGCATCAAATACATCTATGAATTGGTGAGCAAAGAAGAAAGTGAAATGCTGAAGTATAAAAACTTCGGACGTAAATCGCTGACTGAATTGGTCGAAAAGCTGGACGAAATGGGTATCAGTTTTGGTATGGATGTAGATAAATATTTGAAACTGGAAGTTTAATCAAATAATGAGACACCAGAAAAAAGGCCGCAAATTAGGTGTAAACCCTTCCCATCGGAAGGCCATGCTCCGCAATTTGGCAGCCAATTTAATCGTACATAAACGGATTAAGACTACCGATTCACGTGCAAAGGAATTGCGTACATTTATCGAACCGTTGATCACCAAAGCGAAAAAAGGTGATTTAAACGCCATTCGGCAGATTGCAAAGAAATTGCCGCGTAAAGATGTGGTTCATGCATTGGTTCATGAAATTGCTCCTGTTTATGTAGACCGTAATGGTGGTTACACACGAATCATTAAACTCGGATTCCGTGATAATGATCGTGCGGCCGTCTCATTTATTGAATTTGTTGATTTTAGTGATGCAGAAGCAGTAGAAGTGGCTGAAGCATCCGAATAGATTCTTGATCAAAACGACCAAAAAAATCCAAGTAAGGGCAGCGATTATCGTTGCCCTTCTTTTTTGTATAAAATCGCCTATTGCAGCTCAAAGGGGTGAGTTTGATGGGCGCTACCTTTGGGTGGTTCGAAATACCATGACCAGCCCTAAGCAGATCGATCAAATGCTTCAATTCGCCACGCTCAATCGGTTTAATCATATTTTGGTGCAAGTCCGGGGCAGGGGGGATGCCTATTATCAATCTGATCTTGTTCCAAAAACCCACTTGATTAAGGATGTAAATTTTGACCCATTGGCCTATCTTATTCCTAAGGCGAAAGAAAAAGGTATTCATGTCCATGCGTGGGTAAACACGTATTTATTGTGGTCCTCCCGCGTGAAACCCGTGCAAAAGGGTCATCTTCTTCACACTAATCCCGAATGGCTGGACCAAGATAATCGTATGACTATGGATATTGGCAAGGAAATGCGAAAGTTCAACGGCGGTAAAAATGGGAATGAAGGATTTTATCTATCACCGAATCACCCAAAAGTGAATTCATATTTAATTTCTGTTTTTAGGGATTTGATTGAGAATTATGAATTGGATGGGCTTCATTTAGACTATGTTCGGTTTCATGATTCAGAATATGGACAAAATCCCGGTGCCATTGCTTATTACCGCAAATATAATGGACTTACTGTTGACCCCGCTCAAATGTCTCAAGAATCAATATGGAGTGATCATCGCCGTAAGGCTGTAACGGATTTGGTTCGAGAGACGAAGAATTTAATTGAATCTACCCGCCCTCAAATGGAATTAACAGCAGCGGTAAAACCCAATCTGTATCAGGCGAGAGAACGATTCTATCAGGAGTGGGATGTATGGCTGGCAGCTGGTTATTTGGATAAAGCAGTGGTCATGAATTATGCGAAAGATTTAAAAGACTTTGCTGTCAATATTGATATCATGTACGATAATCTTCCCTCCAAATACCGTAAAAAGATTGTTATGGGGATTGCAACCTATAATCAACCGCCACGATACGTGGTGGATAAGGTGAAGTATACCCGCGTAACCCGTTTTAGCGGTATTTCCTTTTTCTCCTATAATGTCATGGTCAAAAATCCTAGATACTTTCGATCAATAAAAAAGATTCTTTACCCGAGGGGATAGCATCTCAGTCTTTTCTTTTTAGAAATGGTATAGCATCTATTTATAAATCCGTCCATAAAGTTATGGAGTATGAGAGGCATTGATTAAATTTCCGACTATATTTTTGCGAAATAAAAAGGTTTAATTCAATGTCGAAACGGTCGATCATTGCCCCGAAAGGGACAGAACTATCTTGTAAAAATTGGCAGATTGAAGCCCCTTACCGTATGATCCAGAATAACCTGGATCCAGATGTGGCTGAAAATCCGGATGAACTTGTAGTGTACGGTGGCAAGGGAAAAGCTGCCCGTTCCTGGGAATGTTACGATGCCATCCTTGATACATTGAAAAGAATGGATGAGGATGAAACATTACTGATCCAATCGGGAAAGCCAATAGGAGTTATTAAAACACACACCACTTCACCACGTGTCCTTATTGCCAATTCAAACCTCGTCCCCAATTGGGCCACATGGGAACACTTCAATGAACTGGATAAAGAGGGACTCATGATGTACGGTCAAATGACAGCCGGTTCGTGGATTTATATCGGGACACAGGGCATTTTGCAAGGGACCTACGAAACATTTGCTGCCGCTGCCAAACAGCATTATAATTCTGACCTGACCGGTAAACTGGTGGTCACCGCTGGTCTCGGAGGCATGGGCGGGGCTCAGCCCTTATCCGTGACAATGAATAATGGAGTAATCATTTGTATTGAAATTGATCCATTCCGAATTCAGCGACGCTTAGAAACAAAGTATCTCAATGTAGCCACCGACTCATTGGATGATGCCCTCTCTATGGCAAGAGACGCCCAGCAGAAAGGTGAACCTCTATCTATCGGCCTACAGGGCAATGCGGCGGATATCGTACCTCAAATAGCCACATTGGGTATCATTCCCGATATGGTTACGGATCAAACTTCTGCTCATGATGAATTGGATGGTTATGTACCCAATGGCATGATTTATAAAGAGGCACTGGAATTACGTAAATCTGATCCGGAAAAGTATATCAATGAAAGCTATCGTGCCATGGCAGAACACTGCCAGGGTATGTTGGACTTAAAGGTCCAAGGGGCAATCGTATTTGATTATGGTAACAACCTTCGTGGACAGGCGAATAAAGCGGGTGTGGATAATGCATTTGATTTCCCCGGTTTTGTGCCAACCTATATCCGAGATTTGTTTTGCCAGGGGAAAGGGCCTTTCCGATGGGTGGCACTCTCAGGTGATCCGGAAGATATTTATAAGACGGATGAAAAAGTATTGGAAATGTTTCCCGAAGATGAAACACTTTCCCGTTGGATCAAAATGGCCCGTGAGCAAGTGCAGTTTCAAGGATTGCCATCAAGGATATGTTGGCTGGGGTATACTCAAAGAGCCAAGTTTGGTGTGGCATTGAATCAGATGGTGGCCAGTGGTGAATTGTCTGCGCCAGTGGTGATTGGCCGTGATCATTTGGATTGTGGATCCGTCGCATCGCCTTATCGTGAGACTGAAGCTATGAAAGATGGATCCGATGCGGTGGCGGATTGGCCATTATTAAATGCACTCACCAGTACAGCGAGTGGTACTACTTGGGTATCCATCCACCAAGGTGGCGGTGTAGGTATGGGATTGGCCCTTCATGCGGGACAAGTGATTTGTGTGGATGGCTCACCTGAATTGGAAAAACGGGTAGAAGCCGTCCTGACTAACGATCCGGTGATGGGTATTTTTCGCCATGCAGACGCTGGGTATGAAAATGCGATTCAGAATGCGAAGGATTGGGGAGTTGATGTCCCCATGTTAGATGGATGATGGGGAATGGATAATCATAAATCTATATTGATCACAAATATCGGAAGGTTAGTCTCGGCCAACACTGATGGAGTTAACGTAGTAGAGAAAACATCTGTTCTAATCGAATATGGTCAGATCACTGCCATAGGTGAAGGTGATGCGGAACATAAAATCGATTGCGGTGGTAAAATGGTTACGGCTGGATTTGTAGATTCTCACACACATCCGGTTTTCTTTAATAAGCGTGATGAAGAATATGCCATGCGGCTTGCAGGATCCAGTTATGAAGAAATTGCTGAGAAAGGCGGTGGCATCGTTTCCAGTGTAGCTGGCGTTCGTAATGCATCTAAAAATGCTTTGGTGGATAAAGTTTCCGCCCGAATGGATCGATTCATTTCTATGGGTACGACCACAGTCGAATCCAAGTCAGGTTATGGGTTGGATACAGCATCGGAGCTTAAATCTTTAGAAGTTATTGATGAAGTCAATGAATCTCATGCGATTGATATGGTGCCCACATTTATGGGTGGCCATGCATTCCCAAATGAATTTGTTAATGACCATGATGCATACATAAATCTTATTTGTGATGAAATGGTTCCGGCAGTGGCTGAACAAGGAATAGCTATCTTTAACGATGTATTTTGTGAAGAAGGATATTTTACAGTTGAACAATCCAGAAAAATATTAGAAATAGGGAAGGAATACGGATTGAAACCGCGACTCCATGCGGATGAATTTGTGGATTCGGGGGCGGCAAAACTGGCAGGAGAAGTGGGCGCATTTTCTGCAGATCATCTGATGGCAGTAAGTGACGCGGGAATAAATCGATTGGCAGAGAATAATGTTGTGGCGAGCCTTTTACCCGGAACCACATTCTTTTTGGGTAAAACATCTTATGCGCCGGCGAGACAATTAATGGATGCAGGGTTAACTGTTGCATTGGCCACAGATTTCAACCCCGGGAGCTGTCATATACAATCTATGCCTTTTATAATGACATTGGCCTGTATGCATATGGGTATGACCGTGGAGGAAGCTTATCAATCTGCTACCTATCATGGAGCAAAAGCATTGGGATTGGAACATGAAATTGGATCCATTGATGTGGGTAAAAAAGCTGATTTGGTAGTTTGGAATCTGGATTCATTATTGGATATCCCTTACCATGTTTCCAACCATAGTATCCAAAAAGTGATTAAGAATGGGAATCTTGTATTTGGCGCTTGATTTTCCCCTCGTCTTCGTGTAAAATTGCGACTGTTTAACACTTATAATTGGTAATTAGATGACGCTTAAAAAAATTCTGGCACTGGCAACGATTCTGGTATTGAGCACTCAATTCGTTTTTGCAAATTATGCTTTTTACAAGAAAGTGGCCAATACGTGCAAATATTATCGTGTGAATGTGGACCAAAAGAAGATGGTCCTAACCAAAAATGCCGATGGCTCATACCATTTCTCTATTGAGTTGGAAAGTATGCGGAATAATTTTGAAATGGTAATGCTTGTTGGATTTATATCTGTGGGGCAAGCCATGAGTCATCAAGAAGCATTCGCAAAGAAAAAATCTGGGTATATGGCTGTTGTACCTTCTGATACAGAAGTAACGGTTTCAATTCCCGTATCAAGACAAAGTACTATTATCACGACAAAAGCCACTGCAGGACAGATTCGTCAATTGACGGAAGGAAAAATCGACTCCTCAGGGTTTATGCGTCTGATAAAAGATTCAATTCAAACACTGTAAAAGGAGGAAGAATGTTAGATCCTACCAGTTGGGGTGGCATGTTCGCACAATATGGTCGTTCTCTATTATGGGCGATCACAGCAGCGATTGGTTTTGGTTTAGGTGTTGGTATCTCTCTAAAAGTTTTCGATTGGTTATCAACAGATATTGACGAATGGGCAGAGATTAGAAATGGAAATATGGGTGTATCTCTGATCTTTGTATCTCTCATCGTCATGGTTGGATTGATCGTTTATAAGGTCATCTAAACAAGATACAAATATCAATCTTCTTAAAACCCTCGCTACGGCGGGGGTTTTTTGTTTATATAAGACGGACCATCTTTTCCAAATATGTTTGATCAGTGTCGTCAAATTGGCCGACTCGATCTCCATCAATATCCAAAACAGCAATAAGCTGTTCATCTTTGATGACGGGAATAACAATTTCTGAGACTGTTTGATCATCGCATGATATATATCCAGGGAATAGGGATACATCATCCACAATCACCGTTGTTTGTGTCCGTGCTGACTCGCCGCATACACCACGGTTAAAATTAATATGCCCACAAGCCAATACATCACCTTGATAGGGGCCGATCTCCAATAAACTTTCTTTAACCACCCGATAGAAACCGCAAAATACCCATTCTTTAAATTCAGATTTTAGGATGGAAGACAGGATTGCCATCTTTCCAATTTCATCCATGGAATATCCATCGATAACGGCTTTAGCCGTTTTGAGTACATGGTGGTATCGTTGGGTTTTATCCATAATTCATCCAGAAAAAATAGGCAACAGCTGCACCCACAGTTGTATTGATAAAATTGACCATATCATTACCGACCCATCTGGACCCAAATATCAATTTTGTTTTTTCACCACAATGATATCGATCTTCCGTTTGGTCAGCACATTGATTGCATTTGAATTGGGCCTGGATAAATCGTCCTAAAATAGAATCGGTGAAGGAGCCTATTAAACCTGCAGCGGTCAATGGAATCAATAAATCGTTCAATCCAAGTATGATTTCACCCATGATACCTATAGTCAAAGCACCAAGAACAGATCCAATAAGACCTAAAATGGTAATGCCCCCGGATGTACCCCGATCGACCACTATTTTGGATAAAACAAGGCGAGGACTTGATTTGGAATAAAAACCGATTTCAGTTGCCCATGTATCGGCTGTGGCAGCGCCGATAGCAGCCAAATACATGACAATGGCAGGTGGAAATCCCCAAAAGAAATATATAATGGCTGCCAAAGCACCCACACCGCCATTGGCCAATATCTGTAGCATATTCCGTTCAGCATAATCTTTATGATGAAGGTGAGAAAGAATAGAAGAGGAGATAAAGAAAAAGACCAACGGTGTGATCCATGGCCATCCGCCCGTACCAAAAACAATGATGCCAATAAGGTATCCACTGATGGCCCCACTAGAAGAGACCGCTTTGCGATGCCATGATAATCCAAAAACAGCCAATGACAACACCATCCACACCATCAATCCGGGAAGATTTCCGTGGGTATAATTAATCAGAAATATTTCGTATGAAATAAACGTGATTAAGGGGGTAGATAGATTGTCCGAACCTCGGAAACCTACCGATTCAGCCAGGGCTGCAGAAAATGCAGTAAATAGACTGACAGCGACCAATATTGGGAATGGCATTAAAAATGTGGCGCCATATATATGGGCGAGCATATCTGTGCCAATCATGATAATGAGAAATGTAGTGCCAAACATGGCCAGAGACCCTCTTCGGGATTTTAGATCCCGCCACGGAATAAATGTGATTCTACCTTTTGCACCCACTGTAGCAGCAATGGGATCTGCCAGTGTTAACACCATAATGGCTAAAATGAAAGTTATGGGTTTATCCCACCAAAGGGAGGACAGAATCAATACAGCAAAAGGAAAGTAAACCGTACCGTAACTTTGCTGTTCCATGGTGTGTATACTGGCCATTTTATTTGATTTCAACAATAACCAATTGATGACAATAAATATGGAAGAGAGCGCAATTAACTGGGTATTATCCTTGTATAATAATGGACAAATACACACCACCAAGCCCACAAGAATATGGACAAACTTTCGGGTGAATTCCGGCGGTTTATTCAATTTTGTCCGGATGCTTTCTGCCATCCCGAGCACTATAAAAATGCCGAGAAAAATGAACCCAAATAGAGTCCAGTCATTTATGGTGGGGAATAAATCCATAGTTGAAGTTATAAAAAACCCCCCGCTTTATGCGGAGGGTTTTTATGTATTGGTAAAGACAGTATATTTATTCGACTGTATTGCCGTCAGTATCCAATAAAATGGGGTCGCCAAATCCCAATGATTTCATGCCTTCAAGCTGTGTAGCCGCATCTCCTACAACCAGATAAATCATTTCATCTGGACGAATATATTTTTTCGTCAAAGCGTTATGACTTTCGACCGTCATGTTTCGGACCACATCTTCTTGATCTTTGATATAATCAAAGGGGAGATCATAAGTGGCAATATTGGAAATCATACCTCGTAAAGCGCCTAAAGTTTCAAACTTGCGAGCATTGGATTTTAATTCCATATTTTTACTGAAATCCAAATCTTCTTTCGAGATGGTCATTCTGTAATCAAGTAGTATATCTTTGATCGTTAATAATGCTTCTTCTGTTGAATTTGATCTTACACCTGTTGTCACGAAATACATTCCTGATACCCTCGAACCGGTAAAATATGATCTGGCGGCATACGTAAATCCTTTTTCCCCACGAAGAATTGTTTCAAAATTACTTCCAGGATGGGCACCAAGATTCATATTAATCATCGTAGCAGGGAAAAAATCAGGATGATCTCTTGGTATTGAAAGGTAACCTGCTCGTATCTCTGATTGCTTTGCATTCGGTACATCCACAAAATAAACTTTCGCATTTTTATTGGGGTCAGGAATTTCATATTTAGGAAAAGTCACCTCTTTTTCTTCCCATCTTGAAACAATGCCTTTAAATGCCTTAATTGCATCACTGCGGCTGATATCACCAACGATACTAATTGTGGCCAAATGAGGTGCAAAATATGAATTCACAAAAGATTTTACATCCTCAATTACAATGGATTCAGTGGATGCTACTGTACCTAAAGTTGAATTTCCTAAAATATGATCGCCGTAGTTGAGTTTATTGAATACATTGGATGCTATAGAGGAAGGGACCGCTGCTCTTCGTTTAATATATTCTATAGTCTCACGTTTGATCCGTTCAAATTCATTTGTATCCCATCGGGGTTCAAAAAGAATTTCTTCGACTAAATCCAAGGTGGGTTCAAGATTTCGTTTTAATGTGCTTACCTCAATATTAATGGCTTGTTTGCCAGTAAATATATTGATGGACGAACCTAAAGCCTCAATGGCTTCTTCCAAATCCGCAGGCGTTTTATTGGCAGTGCCTTCCATCATGATATCTGTGACTAGGTTGGCCACTCCAATCTGATTCGGATCATCTAAAAGCATACCTCCTTTGATATTAATGCCCAAACTGATCATTGGAAGTTCATCATGTTTGGCACCGTATAGGGTAACGCCTTTATCCATTTCCTGCTTCCAGATTTGGGGGATTTTTACCCGGGGCTGAGGTCCATATTCGGGCTTAATAGAGCGATCAAAAGAAGAAGGAATTTGTCCCATATCCATACCACCTTCACCAATTTGTTTGTCTTCATTTTTCACAATCTTTTCTTCCTTAACAGGAAAAAGAACCGAACCTTCAGCCGCTAAGTTGATTTTCCCTTTGGGGACAAAACTAGTTAGGACATAATTCCGACCTTTAATGTATTTTTCATAGACACGTTTTACGTCACTCATATTTACATCCAAAACATTTTGGAGTTCGGTGGTAATAGCGTCGGGGGAACCATAGTATTCATTATAAATCGCTAACTGGAATCCTTTGCTTAGTACAGAAGAAATACTCTGGTAGAACCCGGTTTCATATTTTGCTTTTAATCTATCTAAATCTTCAGTATCAAAACCCTCAGACTCAAAACGATCAAATGCTTGATGGATCGCATTCTCCAAATCGGTCAAATTTGTTGTAGGGAACCCAGTTGAGACGATATTAATTGTGCCAGCAATTTCTTGAGTGTTGCTGTAGGAAGATACACTTGGTGCAAGTTTTTGTTCTTCTACAATTATTTTATAGAGTGGTGCCTTTTTACCATCCCCAAGCAATTGGCTCAAAAGCTCAAGTGCAGGTGCATCAAAGTGTCTTTGATTAACAGTAGGGAAGGCCATTCTAATTTGAGGTGATTTGGCAAAATTATCTTCATGATAGACTTTTTTGATTTCAGAAAGGATGGCTGGCTGAGGTTTTGGGTCAGGATGATTCGGGCCTCGTTTAATTTCACCAAAATATTTTTCTACCCACTTCTTTGCCTGTGTCTTTTTGAAATCACCTGCAATTACCATAGTGGCATTATTGGGGCCATACCAATTTTCATAGAAACTGCGAACATCATCTAGAGTGGCATTCTGTAGGTCTTCTAATTCGCCGATGGTGGTCCAGTTATAAGGGTGCCCTTCCGGATACATATTTTTAATCATCACATAATCGGAATGGCCATAAGGCCGGTTATCAACTCTCATGCGTTTTTCATTTTGGACTGCATCTTGTTCTTTACTAAGTGCAGCTTGAGTGACCGTTGAAAGGAGCCAACCCATGCGGTCTGCTTCCATCCATAGGATCGTTTCTAGTGCATTATTTGGGACCACTTCAAAATAAAATGTTCCGTCTTTATTAGTTCCTCCATTATAAGTACCACCGGCATTATATATTTCTTTTGCGAATTGTTCCTTTCCTACATGCTGTGATTGTTCAAACAGCATATGCTCAAATAGGTGGGCGAAGCCTGTTCGCCCTGGTGTTTCTCTATTAGAACCTACATGGTAATTTATGGCCACACCAACAATCGGATCGGATGTATCCTCATGCAGAATAATGGTTAGTCCGTTATCCAATTCATATTTTTCATAATCGATTTTAAATGGGGTGCTTGGGCGTTCATTGCAACTAATAAAAACAAAGGTTGTAATGATTCCAAACATGATTTTTTTCTTAAACATAGATAATTTCCTCTTAAGCCGATTTAATTATTTGTGAACAAACGGTTATTCTGGTTGTTCCCCTGATAGATAAAAATTACAGCATTCGGTTTTCTGAACATATTAAAATAACCGCAGTGTATTCAAATTAATTTGGGGATTTTGACTACAACTTTAGATAGATAGTATGCGAAAGGCACATAAAAATAAAAACCCTATCTCAGTTTCCAAAGATAGGGTCTCTAAATTTTTAAAAAGATAATTAAATTAGAAAGAGTAGGTTAAGCTTAAGTTTACCATTGAATATTTTGTGCTCATTTCAATACCTAATCCTAAATCGTCTCCTTCATCCATTTCTTCTGATTTCAAATCATGAATAGTGTATAATAGTTCTACACCCAATGGAAATACAGGGGGCTTGAATCTTAGACCCCCACCGTAAGCCAATCCAGCTTCCATACCATCCTCTAATGGTTTCGAATAACCGGCACGAATAATGCCACGGAAAGTAGGTAAGCCAACAGGTATTTTTACAACTCCATAGGCAAAAACCATATTGAGGCCATTTTCTCCACCTGCAGTGTATTCAGCACCTACACCCAGCAAACTGAGGAGCATTTGCTCATAGCCTAATGTGAAACCCATTCCATCAATACTTTCAGATTCTGACATAGACATGCCTGCTAAACTTGCTTCCATACTCACGTTTCTAGATACATCAGCGCCGATTCGAAGTTGCGCAAATGCCACAGAGAAAAATAAAGTTGATATTATGCCAAGTTTTTTCATTTGAATTGTATCCTTCCTTGGGGTTGTTATAACCCAAGTTAAAACAAAATTATTAAAGGAAAAATGAAAAATATAATTTGGACAAAAAACATAGAGAATTGAAACCCTAGTGCGTATATAGTGATTTCGATCCTATTTGAATATCTTTAAAATTTTCTAAATTGTCTTCATTGAGTTTTTAAATATAAATTAGAATCTAACAAAAGTTTAGTAAAAGAATTTTTAAAAAGGAGTAATTATCAAAAAAGAAACTCAATTTTTATTGGTGAATATAATAGGTGGCATTGTAGTTCTTGGGGGCTATGCCTTTACACTAGTCTCTAATCCAGAAACGAGGAATGACTTGTGGGGTGGAATTCCTGAGAGTTGGAAACCATTGTATACATTATCGATGTTTACTTCTGCTTTTGGATATTTATATGCTACATACTATTGTGCTTTAAAAGGCGGTTTAGATGCTCAATTTTTTTGGGGGAAGTACAAAGCATCCATAATGACTATTCTCATTGCAATATTTCTCTTTTCGTCATCCTTCTGGATACATTCTACTTTTTCTTACATTGATTCGCCCACTCAAAACCAATGGCTTTTCATTCAGGTGGAATTATACACAACTGCATTTGCTCTAATCTTATTTACACTTGGTTTGGCTAGTGCAAAAGGTGTCGAAAATAAATTGAATCATAAGATTGCCGTTATCGGAAGCGCATTAATTACCTTTCATTGCCTGATTTTGGATGCAATTATTTGGACATCGAAATTTCCCAAATATCATCTACACTAAACTGGTACTAGAAGTGGCGAAAATTGCGTAATTCGGATAGTAAAGTATCTTGATATTTGGATATGAAAGAAAATTTTACAGGCTGTATTGAACCAACAGAAGATTATTATGGGAATCTAAATGAAACGCCTCTGGCTCATATCATTTGCAGTATTAGTTTTCTCTTGTGATGATAAAGAGGAGACAGTTGACTGTAATATAAAGGCAACATTGAAAGACTATACAGGTATGGCCGGTTGTAAATTTGTTCTGGTGCTTGAGAATGGGGGAGTACTTGAAATGGGAGATTTTGATGAGGAGCCTAACTTCAAATTCAACGATGGAATGAAGGTTAGCATCTCTTACGAAGAGATGCGAGACATGGCGAGCATCTGTATGGTGGGTCCCATCGTTAGAATTATGTGTATGAAGATAATATAATGACCTTTACAAGAAAGTACACTCATTGAAACGCCTCTGGGTCATATTATTTGTGTTTCCTCTTTTTGCTCAAGAATTAGAAGAATTAAATGAGCAGATTGCCATTGTACGTTATGAAGGGGCTGAAATGAATGATTATCTAACTATTGCTTTTTCTTGTGCAGATGCAGACGCTTACTGTCCTGACTTTGATGCTTCAGAAATGATGGGTGTTAACAATCATCCTGGGTATGATTTTTTTAATGGCAATAATGAACTTCTTGGAAGATGGTTTGAAATCAAATGGGTTAATAAAAATATTCAACAATATGCAGGTGAAGGAAGTATGGATCTTGTTTTGGCACCAGCAGATGTAATGCTGAGCGTAAAAATGCTAGATTTGTATTCCGTGTCGTCAAAAAATGGTTTAAATGTTAGAGATAAACCATCTACTAGTGGCAATAGGATTGGTGTCTTAAATTTTAATTCTTTAGTGAATATAGTTTCAAAAACAGGAATGGAATTAACTATAGATGATAATGATATAACAAAAATAATATCTGGCCAATGGGTTAAAATAGAAAGCTTATATCAAGGCAAAAGCACAAGTGCTAATATTATTTCAGGTTATGTTTTTGACGGATATTTATCGAAACTACCAACTAGAATAACTCAAGAGAACTACAAGGAACAAGTCCCAATCATTTTAAATGAATCGGAGCAAGGAACTTTCAATTGGTGTATGGCACGTGGAGGCAAAGATTTAACGCCAAGCTACAACGCTCCAAAAAAGTGTGTTTTTGAAAATAAAGTATATGAAGATAGTTGTGTTGGTAATGATAAATATTTTGTGATATATGCGGACCGTACCGAAGATGTTGGAACAGATATATTGGTTAAGTACAAATCTTCATCAAGTCAAAATATTTCCTGTGAGTACCTAAAAAAGGATAAGGACTTTGAGATAAAAGATGAAGGGGCTGTATATATCATGGCTTTGGAAAATAATTTCCTCATTCTTGATGAAGGTACGGGTCCTTTCCCAAGAGGTTTAATAATTTATGATTTAAGTTCGAGAAAAAAAGTTTTGGAGGATTCTTACTTGGAACCCGTTAATATAAAAAATAATATTATAAATTATTGGACAGAAACAACGATAAAAGCGAATGAGGAAAATTGCTCAA
>DKLW01000022.1:22489-27101 GCA_002455835.1 Fidelibacterota bacterium UBA6630
TTAACGAGGAAAATTTTATGGGTTCGGCAATTGAGACTATAGTCACTCTTGACCTTTTGACTCTTGTAAAGAAAGAGCTGGGAGAATATCGTTGTTCAGCAACACAATAATATTATTATATGAAACGCCTCTGGCAGAAATAGCCTCCTCACAGGGGCTTTTTTGTTTATACTATAATATATAGTTTCTGAAGTTCAATAAACCAAAAGGAGAATAAATATGGGCAAGATCAAATACATCCAAGTCGTTAACTTTAATCTTGAAGGCATCACCCATGATGAATTCAATGGAATTGCAAATGATGTAGCACCGAACTTTGCCTCTCTCACGGGGCTCATTTCTAAAGTATGGTTGTCTGATGAAGAGAATAATACCTACGGTGGTGTGTATTCTTGGGAGAGCCAAGAAGCCTGCGAAGCCTATAGGAGTGGGGAACTCTACGCTGGCGCCCTGGCCAATAACCCAAATTTTGTCAACTTATCCGACAAAGGTTTTAGCGTTTTGGAAGGGCCAAGTAAGGTCACTGGCATACAATAACAAGAAGTGTTAATTCAAGAAAATAGCCTCCTCAGAGAGGCTATTTTGTTTATATAAGAGACACTCAAATTGTTGGGTAATTCTATGTAATTTTATTTATGAAACGCCTTTGGCCTAAATAAAGGAGAATAAAATGAAAAGATTATTACTAATCGTATTACCATTATTATTTATTGTTGGGGTTTTGACAATATTAACAGATTCCTGTACTCCAGCCTCAAAAGAAGTTGCGGAGAGGAAAACAATTTGGCCTGGAGAAAACTGGGCAACCTCAAATCCAGAGGCAATGGGTATGAGTTCAAAGGTCATCCAAGACCTTGTAAAAGAGTTGGAAGATGGCACTTATGGTTCCGTAGACCAATTTCTCTTCATTAAAAACGGCATGGTAATTGCGGACTATAAATTTGACGTAAATTACAAAGCTATTCTCGAAGAAGATGGGGATAATCACCCGGAAGGGGCTGTGGCTCAGGGTGGGGGTCAATATAATTATGATGATACAAACTGGCACCCATATTATAATGGCACCTCCCTTCACTCGCTTCAATCAGTTACAAAGAGCGTTACTTCAGCAGCTTTAGGAGTTGCGGTAAAAAAGGGGCATATCGAGAGTGAAAACGTCAATATAGCCCAATTTTTCACCGATTATGAATATGACCTATCAGATTCCAGAAAATCATCAATAACCCTTGAAGATTTATTAACCATGAGAAGTGGAATAGATTGGAACACATCTGGTGGGTATACAGATGGTGAGCACAGCACTCTCTTGCTAGAGGCTTCAGATAAATGGATCCAATTTGTTCTTGATCGCCCAATGGATGAAACCCCTGGTAGGATATGGGAGTATAATGATGGCGTAAGCGTTTTACTTGGTAAAATTGTTCGCCAAGCAACTGGACAAAGAATTGATGAATGGGCAAGGGAAAACCTCTTCAACCCCATAGGGATTAATGATTTTTACTGGAAAATAACCCCAGATGGAGAGGCAGATACTGAGGGAGGGTTATATCTTTCCACACATGACCTAGCTCGTATTGGCTATCTTTTTTTAAAAGAAGGAGAATGGGATGGCAAACAAATCCTGTCAAAAGAATGGGTTAAAAAATCTGTAACCCCTATTGTCCCTGATGTTCGACCCAACAATGATACTGTTGATCCAGGATATGGTTACCAGTGGTGGATTCCAAGCTTTGGTGAGGGCAAACCAACCATATATGCTGGAAACGGCTACGGAGGCCAATTTGTAATGGTTGCCCCAGAATATGATATTGTGATTGTTTTAAATGGATGGGCCCTTCATAGACGGGGAGAAAAGTCCACAAAAACAGTATTGGAAAATATTATTATACCATCACTAAAGGATGGAAAATAAAATGATGAAAATATTACACAACCAATGAATCGTTACTGGCACCTGGTTCGGGATACCTGCAATTAGACCGAATAATGGCAATAGGTGAACATAAATAGGTGAACAATGATGATTAATTACAGTTTCACGAGGAGGATTTAGAATAGAGTTCCTCTCTTACAAGGAGGAAGTCGGGAGTTCAAATCTCTCAACGCCCACCGTTACAAAGACCTTGTTTCACGACAGAGGCTTTTGCTTTGGTAGATGTGCCACAAGTTGTCAGACTTATCTTATTAGAATGGAAAAGCGGACACAGATTTGGTGGACACAGGTGCATTTTTGTTTGTATTATAATTCAAAATATTTCAACTTTGCCCCCCATCAAAATGTATTACTTATAGAAAAACTAAATAAAGAGATAGAATGAAATGTTCAGTCGATTTAAAAAATTTACTGTAGAGATTGAGGGATTATTAATCAATTATGTCATTGGAGGAAGCGGACCTGCAATTCTATTACTACATGGTTATCCTCAAACTCATGTGATGTGGCATAAAGTTGCTGACCAATTGGCAGAGCATTATACAGTCGTAGCAAGTGACCTAAGAGGCTATGGGGATAGTGATAAGCCACCCACCAACGAAACTCATACACCCTATTCAAAAAGGGCAAGCGGAAATGACCAGGTGAAGTTGATGCAATTATTAGGATTTAATAAATTTCAATTAGTGGGTCATGACCGAGGCGGTCGTGTAGGGCACAGGATGGCTTTGGACCATCCTGATGTGATTGAAAAATTGGTCGTTATGGACATTGCCCCCACTTATACTATGTACACGACGACCGATATGGAATTTGCAACGGCCTATTATCATTGGTTTTTCCTTATTCAACCTTATGATATACCAGAAAAAATGATTGGTCAAAATCCTCTGTATTTCTTAGAAAAAAAAATTGGACAATGGGGAAGAGATGGTAGTGCTTTTACCAAAGAGGCATTTAACGAATACCTTAGATGCCTGACACCCGAAACCATACATGCCAGTTGTGAAGATTACAGAGCATCCGCTACCATTGATATTGAGCATGACCAAATTGACTTAGACAATGGAAACAAAATAAAATGCCCTGTTCTTTGTCTTTGGGGTAAGAAGGGGTTTGTGGGAAGAAAATATGATGTGATTGGAGAATGGTCTAACTGGGCAGATTCTGTTCAGGGATATGGAATAAATTCTGGGCATTATTTGCCAGAAGAGACGCCTGATGAAACATTAAATGCCTTGCTGAAATTTTTAACCAAATAGAGTAAATAGAGTAAATGAAATCTTACCAAATAGCTATCATAGCAGGAGACGGAATCGGAAAAGAAGTTATTCCAGAATCAATAAAAGTGTTGGAAGCTATAGCTGCCCAATGTGGTTTTTCCTTCAAGTTTGAGAATTATGACTACGGTTGTGAGTATTACATTAAACATGGCAAAATGATGCCCGATGATGGTTTAGACCAATTAAGAGATAGTGACAGTATATTTTTAGGAGCCGTGGGTTATCCAGGAGTTCCCGACCATGTTTCCTTATGGGGATTATTGATTCCAATTAGAAGAACTTTTCAGCAATATGTAAATCTTCGCCCAGTACGTCTTTTAGAGGGAATTTCATCCCCATTGAAAAATCCAGGCAAAGTGGACTTTTACATCGTACGAGAAAATAATGAGGGAGAATATTCATCCGTTGGCGGCAAAAAATACGAAGGCACGGAAAATGAAGTGGTCATTCAAGAAAGTATTTTTACCAAAAAGGGTGTTGATAGAGTAATGAAGTTTGCTTTTGAATTGGCGAATAAGAGAAGAAAGAAAATTACAAGTGCCACAAAGTCCAATGGGATTGTCCATACAATGCCATTTTGGGACCAAAGATTTCAAGAAATTGGAAAGGCTTATCCTCAGATTGAAATGAACCAATTTCATATTGACATCCTAACAGCTCATTTTGTTCAGCATCCTGACTGGTTTGATGTAGTGGTTGCGAGCAATCTATTTGGGGATATTTTATCCGATTTAGGACCTGCTGTGGTCGGAGGAATGGGCATAGCCGCAGGTGCTAATATCAACCCAGAATGTGACTATCCAAGTATGTTTGAACCTGTACATGGAAGTGCTCCTGATATAGCAGGACTGAATATTGTTAACCCAATTGCTTGTTTCTGGACTGCCAAAATGATGCTTGACCATTTGGGTGTACATGAAGGTGCAAACTTGTTGATGGAGGCTATTGAAAATAACATAAAAGAGGGAAATATACTTACCAGAGATTTAGGAGGAACAGCATCTACTCAGGAGGTAACTATAGCTATTATCGATAAGATATTGAAAAAGTAATTACTTCAAATAAACCACCTTTGGCTCAAAATGGACACTGATTTGATGGACACAAATTAAAATAATGGGTGTTTCTCATTGGTAAAATAGGTCAGAGTGCATTCCTTACAAGGAGGAAGTCGGGAGTTCAAATCTCTCAACGCCCACCGATAATAAGCCCTTGTTTCACGACAGGGGCTTTTCTGTTTGTGGGATGATGGGTAGATTTGTATATGATAGAGGACCATCTAATACACCTGAAGGTTTGATAATAAGGATAGTAATAACTAAATGAAACGCCTCTGGCTCAAATAAAGGAAAATAAAATGAATAGAGTATTACTCAGCAGTCTTTTGCTTATTTCA
>DKLW01000072.1:0-7430 GCA_002455835.1 Fidelibacterota bacterium UBA6630
CCTTTACGTCTACGCGTAAGATAATATGTTCCCAACACCATATCCTGAGAAGGCAATGCCAATGGTTTGCCATTTGCAGGGTGAAGAATGTTATGACTGGAAAGCATCAAGATGCGTGCTTCCATTTGTGCCGCTAGAGACAGGGGCACGTGGACAGCCATTTGGTCGCCATCAAAGTCCGCATTAAATGCAGAACATACCAATGGATGAATTCGAAGTGCTTTTCCATCAACCAACACCGGTTGGAATGCCTGAATACCTAACCTGTGCAAGGTTGGTGCACGGTTCAACAGCACAGGGTGATCCTGCACTACGTATTCAAGAACCTTATATACAATGGGGTCCTTATCCTCAATCATGAGTTTGGCACTTCGTGGCGTTTGGGCATAACCACGGGCCATCAATTCATTAATCATGTGGGGCTTAAATAATTCAAGCGCCATATTCTTCGGCAGACCACATTCGTGGAGCTGCAATTCTGGGCCAACTACAATAACAGAACGACCGGAATAATCCACACGTTTACCAAGTAGATTCTGACGGAATCGACCGGTTTTACCTCGAATCATATCTGAAATCGATTTCAATGGACGTCTCGTACCACTACGAATCGCAGTTTTACGACGGTTATTATCAAACAATGCATCCACAGATTCTTGAAGCATCCGTTTTTCATTTCTAAGAATGACATCCGGTGCTTTGATTTCCA
The DNA here is from genome assembly GCA_002455835.1 of Fidelibacterota bacterium UBA6630. Taxonomy (GTDB): domain Bacteria; phylum Fidelibacterota; class Marinisomatia; order Marinisomatales; family TCS55; genus TCS55. The sequence continues at coordinate 710 of DKLW01000072.1, forward strand.
TCAATTGTTTTAGACGGGTATTCCGAATAATGATTCGACGATATAAATCATTCAGGTCTGATGCAGCAAATCGACCACCATCCAAAGGAACGAGAGGACGCAATTCCGGTGGTATCACTGGCAGAATGGATACAATCATCCATTCCGGCTTATTAATTCTTTTCACCGTTGAAAGATCGACCAAAAAGGATTTGACAACTTTTAATCGTTTAAGGGCTTCTTCGCGTTTTTGCTTTGATTTGGAATTCTTAAGCACATCTTCTAATTCACGACGCAATTCAACTAAATTCATCCGAGAAAGCATTTCTTTTAATGCTTCACCGCCCATTGTCGCATAAAAGAAATCTTCATTATCCCGATCTTCTTCAGATACAGCATCAAAACCAAACTGACGTTCTAATTCAAGGTATTCGCCCTCATCAATCATCTCAAATTGTTCTTTATCACTTTTCCCCGGTTCAATCACCAAGAATTTTTCGTAATAAACGACTTGCTCAAGATGTTTTGTACTGATACCAACCAAGTAACTGAGTTTCGAAGGAATGGATCGCAAATACCAAATATGAACAACGGGTACGGCTAGGGTGATATGTCCCATACGTTCGCGGCGTACTTTTTTGCGTGTGACTTCTACGCCACAGCGATCACAAATAATACCGCGATAGCGGATTCCTTTATATTTACCACAATGGCATTCATAGTCTTTAACTGGTCCAAATATCTTTTCGCAGAATAGGCCATCTTTTTCCGGTTTATATGAGCGATAATTAATGGTTTCAGGTTTTAAAATTTCACCATAGGATTTCTGCAGTATACCTTCTGGCGAGGCCAGTCCAATGGTGATGGATGAAAAACCTTTACTGGTATCTAATTTATTAGTTTGAATGAAGGTCAAAACAATTCTCCCTTAATCTAATTCGATGTCTAAGCCAAGTCCCTGCAATTCCTTAATGAGTACGTTAAACGACTCCGGAACGCCAAATGGAGGTAAATCCTCACCCTTAACGATTGCATTATAGACCTTTGACCGGCCATCCACATCGTCTGATTTCACTGTGAGTATTTCCTGCAAAGTATGTGCAGCACCATATGCTTCTAATGCCCAGCATTCCATTTCACCGAAACGCTGACCGCCAAACTGTGCTTTACCGCCCAATGGTTGTTGAGTAACCAAAGAGTAAGGCCCGGTAGATCTTGCATGCATTTTGTCGTCTACCATATGACTCAACTTCATCATGTAAATCACACCAACGGTAACAGGGTTTTCTAATTCTTCACCGGTACGACCATCAATAAGTGTTGTTTTACCCGCGAGCGGTAGACCAGCTTTTTTCATTTCAACTTCTACCTCAGCCGGTGTTGCACCATTAAATACTGGTGTTGAGTATTTCACACCCATAATGTCTCCGGCCCAACCTAACATGGTTTCATAGAGCTGACCCAGATTCATTCTAGAAGGCACACCCAAGGGGTTCAGTACCACATCAACTGGTGTACCATCTTCAAGGAATGGCATATCTTCTTCCGGCACAACTGTTGCGATAATCCCTTTGTTACCATGACGGCCGGCCATCTTATCACCGACCTGAATTTTACGTTTATTGGCAATATCTACTTTGGCCAGCTTCAAAATACCAGGCTGCAGTTCATCACCAATTCTCAACTTAAAGACTTTCCTGTCTAAGGTTTCTTCAATGATACGCCATTCTTTCCAGAAAGAACGCCACACTGCCTTAATTTTCCGCCATGCCTGTTTATCCTCTACCCAAGACAAATCTTGCGCAAAACGCTCCAAGTTATAGCTGTTTAAACGTTTGGCGGTAAGCTTTGTGCCTTTTTTAATTAAGGTCCGTCCGGAGGAAATGTCGCGAATCCCATCAGAAACTTGATCCTTTAATAAATCCATCAATTTCACATCTCTGGATTCTTTCAATTCCTTCTTGCGAATGGCAGTACCCTTCTGCAGTTCAAGAATATTTTTCTTTTCTTCGGCACGGGCAGTCTTACTGCGTTTTTCAAATAATTTAGTATTAATAACCACACCGTTCACACCAGGATCCGCCCGTTTGGAAGCATCTTTCACTTCACCAGCTTTTTCGCCAAAAATGGCCCGGAGAAGTTTTTCTTCAGGCGTAGGATCAGTTTCACCTTTTGGCGTTACTTTGCCAATCAGGATGTCGCCATCACGTACTTTTGCACCTACACGAATTATACCGCGGTCATCCAATTCTTTCGTAGCATCTTCACCTACGTTTGGAATTTCTGCAGTCAATTCTTCTTCACCGCGTTTGGTATCACGCACTTCAAGCTCAATTTCATTCACATGGACGCTGGTAAAAAGATCTTCTTTTACCATTCGCTCACTAATGACAATCGCATCCTCAAAATTGTATCCACGCCAAGGCATGAATGCAACGGTTACGTTACGACCCAAAGCCAATTCGCCATTTTGGGTGGAGGTACCATCTGCAATCGGCTGGCCTGCTTCAACTCGTTCGCCTTCGGAGACGATGGGGCGTTGGTTTTGTGCCGTATTTTGGTTGGTTCGTTTAAATTTTCTTAATTCAACTGTGACCAGATTTTCACCTTCAATCAGGGTCAAATCTTCAGGCACATCATAAGTACGAATAACAATTTTTTCTGCATCAACAGAATAAATACGTCCATTGACGGGTGCCACGACAGCTGCGCGTGAATCCACCGCAACTTTAGTTTCCAATCCGGTACCCACAATGGGTGAATCAGGCTTCATCAGCGGCACACTTTGGCGCTGCATATTGGATCCCATCAATGCACGGTTCGCATCATCATGTTCTAAGAATGGAATCAATGAAGCGGCCACAGATAAAATCTGGTTTGGTGCCACATCCATAAACTGAACTTGATCTGGTGTTACAATGGGAAAGTCACCTTTAATCCGCGCACGAATATGGTCACCAGTAAGTTTATCGTTTTTATCCAGATCCTCATCGGATTGCGCAATCATTACCCGATCTTCATCATCTGCAGATAAATACTGAACATTATGGGTGGCAAACGCATTACCATCCTTAACATTCACTTTTCTATAAGGTGCTTCGATGAATCCATGGCGGTTGACTTTTGCCAATAATGCCAAAGATGAAATTAAACCAATGTTTGGCCCCTCAGGCGTTTCAATAGGACATAACCTGCCATAGTGTGTGTAGTGAACATCACGGACTTCAAATCCTGCACGTTCACGCGTCAATCCACCGGGTCCCAATGCAGAAATACGACGCTTATGGGTGACTTCTGCCAATGGGTTTGTTTGATCACCAAACTGTGACATTTGACTCGTGCCAAAAAATGTATTAATCACAGTGGTCACAACGCGGGAGTTAATTAAATCCTGTGGTGTGATAGATTCCTGCTCGCGAAGATTCATGCGCTCATAAATCGTACGGAGCATTCGGCTCAATGCTACAGAAAACTGGTTCGTAAGCTGTTCACCAATAGACTTAACACGGCGATTGCCCAAATGATCAATATCATCAGAGCCACGCTCACCTTTACGCATATCCACAAGGAAATTCACCACCTGAATGATATCATCCATGGTTAATACTGTTTCTTCAACCGGGACCTTCAATCCGAACTGCTGATTTAAGCGATATCGCCCGACTTCACCTAAATCATATTTTTTCGGATTAAAGAAAATGCGCTCTATAAATTTCTGCGCTGTTTCCAAGTTTGGCGGTTCGCCTGAACGGAGCAATTGATACACTATACTTAGTGCTTCTTCAGTATTTTTACTTGGATCCTTCACCATGGTGTTTAATAACATCATAGAATGGAAGTCTTTATTTTGGTTAACCACTTCAATGGATTTGATTTTTGTTGCTTTTAGCTCATCAATTGTATCCTGGGTAAGCTCAGCGCCACCTTCTATAAAGATTTCACCAGTCTCTTGATCAATCACGTCCTCAACGACAGTAGAACCAATCGCTTTTGATATTTTATTTGAACGCAAATTCACTTTTTCAATACAACCGAATGCACGGAAAATATCTGCATTGGTTGAATACCCTAAGGCGCGAAGCAGCATTGTAACAGGAAATTTCCGACGTCGGTCAATAATTGAAAAAATACAATCATTAATATCCGTTGTAAAATCAATCCAAGAACCGCGGAACGGAATAATCCGTGCTTGATATAATTTGGTTCCATTGGGGTGAATCGATTGATCAAAGAACACACCGGGAGACCGCTGAAGTTGCGAAACAATGACCCGTTCGGCACCATTAATCACAAAAGTACCTTTATTGGTCATATTTGGAATGTTACCAAAATATACTTCCTGCTCAATGGATTGATCGAATTTACTACGATCATCTTCATTGGTAATATGAAGAATCAGTCGTGCTTTTAATGGGACCGAATAAGTTAATCCCCGATCCATGCATTCTTCCGGGGTGTATTTAGGAAGTCCTAGAAAATAACTTTTATATTCTAGGATATAGTTCCGATGAGAATCTTCAATCGGAAATACATTTTTAAATACTTCTTCAAGTCCGATATTCAGCCGTTCATCTTCAGGAACGTGCTCTTGGATGAAGGATTGAAATGCATCAACCTGCACAGCAAGCAGGTCAGGAAATTCAATCTCAGATTTCGTCTTTTCGAACGTCGTGCGTTCGGCGTACGGATTGGTTATGGCAGCCAATTAAGCCTCCCTGGTAAAAGTGGAAAAGTAAAATTTGATATCTTTTAAAAAGATTAGGGGCTTTAGCCAATTTATTTCAATTCGACTGAAGCGCCAGCTTCTTCGAGTTGACCTTTCAACTCTTCGGCTTCTGCTTTGGCAACACCTTCTTTAATTGCCTTCGGTGCACTATCAACTAATTCTTTGGCTTCTTTCAAACCAAGGCTAGTGATGGTACGTACGACCTTAATCACGTTTATTTTGGATGAACCAGCAGATGTCAATACAACATCAAATTCATCTTTTTCTTCAGCAGCTGCTTCGCCACCGCCAGCGGGTGCAGCAGCAACCGCAGCAACAGGCGCTGCAGCAGTTACACCAAATTTTTCTTCAATCTCTCCGATGAGTTCAGAGATTTCCATCATATTGGCATTTTCGAGATAGGTTAGCACATCGGCTCTGCTTGTATCAGCCATTGTCATTGCTCCTTTTTTAGTCTTAATTAGTTTTTTGATCTTTTAAATTACTTAATGCATTGCCCACATCGGTCATGGGTGATTTCAATCCCCATACCAATTTTGTCATTGGGGAACTCAATAATGCCGCCAGTTGGGCCAGCAATTGATCTTTGGTCGGCAAATCAGCAATCCGTTTGAATTCGCTGCCTGCCATGACATCCCCATCGAACACGATGCCTTTAACTTCAGGCAAATCATGATCTTTTGTGAATTGTTTTAACACCCGCGCCGGACTGGTTGGATCTTCATAAGAAAGTGCAACCGCAGTCGAACCACTTAAGTATTCATCCAATCCATCCAGTTCATTGTTTTTCGCTGCCAGCTTTAATAAAGTGTTTTTGGTCACTTTAAATTCAACATCATTGGCATGAAATTCACGACGAAGTGCTGTGATATCTTCAACATTAAGTCCAAGATATTCAGTAATATAAACAGCTTTGGCTCTACCGAGCTTATCTGTCAATTCTTCTACTTGTTGAATATTTTTTGTATTGGGCATTTGCTTACCTAATGCTTCCTTGATCAACTTTTATTCCAGGCCCCATAGTAGAAGAGACACTCATCTTTTTAAAATAAGTCCCTTTTACCGAAGCCGGCTTGGCTTTCATAACAGTATCATAGATCGCACGGATATTTTCAACCAGGGCAGTTTCCTCAAAAGAACTTTTCCCGCACTGAGTATGAACAATACCTGTTTTTTCTACACGAATTTCGATCTTCCCTGCTTTTAATTCTTTTACCGCATTGGCAACATCCATGGTGACGGTGCCACTTTTTGGATTGGGCATCAATCCTTTTGGTCCTAACACTTTACCCAGCTTTCCCAACTCAGGCATCATGTCGGGTGTGGCGATCACTTTATCCACATCATCCCAACCGCCTTTAAGCTTTTCTAAATATTCTTTACCAACATAATCTGCACCCGCATCTTGAGCTTCTTTTTCTTTTGGCCCTTGAGTCACAACCAACACCTTTACCTCTTTACCTGTACCATGGGGCAGTGTTGTAGTTACACGAATATTTTGATCTGCATGACGTGGATCTACACCTAAATTAATAGCCAAATCTACCGATTCATCAAATTTGGAATACTTGACTTCTTTCATCAGCTTAACCGCATCTTCGAGTGAATACTCTTTCATGCGGTCTAACTTTTCATTGGCTGATTTTTTATTTTTTGAAATTTGCATTAGCCTTGCACCTCTAAGCCCATACTTCGGGCAGTTCCACGAATCATTTCCATAGCCATTTCAACCGAATTGGCATTTAAATCTTTCATTTTAATTTCTGCAATTTCACGAAGATCCTGCTCTGAAACCTTACCCACTTTTTCCCGGTTTGGCTCACCCGAGCCTTTCGGGACTCCTGCTTTTTTCTTCAATAAAACTGCTGCAGGGGGCGTTTTGGTAATAAAAGTAAAACTGCGATCTGCATACACGGTGATCACCACAGGAATAATCATACCTGCCTGATCTTGAGTTGTCGCATTAAACGCTTTACAAAACTCCATAATATTCACTCCATGCTGACCCAATGCTGG
>DKLW01000072.1:7761-8272 GCA_002455835.1 Fidelibacterota bacterium UBA6630
ATGCTGACCCAATGCTGGACCAACAGGAGGCGCCGGATTTGCCTGGCCGGCAGAAATCTGCAACTTTATAAATCCTGAAACTTTTTTTGCCATTATTTAGCCTATTTCTCTAGTTCTACCTGTAAAAAATCTAATTCAATTGGCGTCGGTCTACCAAAAATACTCACAGAGACCTTCACTTTTTGTTTTTCTGCATTTACTTCATTCACAAACCCCGTGAATTCTGCGAATGGACCATCCGTAACTTTAACCGAATCACCAACCACATAAGGCGCCATAACCACTTCTTGTCCTTCACGGCCTTCAACCTCACCCAAAATACGTGTGACTTCATCCTCTTTGAGTGCCTGCGGTTTCCCATTTGGGCCTACAAAACTGATGACCCCGCTGGTGTTTTCTACTAGGTATTTCGCTTCTTTTGAATCACTCATATGAATCAAAATATATCCAGGGAAAAAGACCTTTTCTTTTACCTTCTTTTTACCTTCTTTCATTTCGACGATATTTTCAG
>DKLW01000054.1:0-25923 GCA_002455835.1 Fidelibacterota bacterium UBA6630
AATGCACTATTTAGCATATCACTTTTCGTTACTGGTGGCAATATCGTAAGTACTAATTTAAAATTACATCATTATAGCGATGATGATTATAAAGATATTTTTCATCTAAGGAATAATGCCTCAATTTCTAAGAATTGCACTAGACACTCTGAAGTGGAAGATATTAAAAAAATAATTAGTTACGGACCTAATGGTTTACAAAACAGTCTTTATAAAGTAACTAAAAGTGATGCCCTTGAAGAAATGGAGAAAAAAGACGGTAACTAAAATTTAGTCCAATTACTTATAAATAGCCTCCTCACGGAGGCTTTTTTGTTTGTACCATAATTGATTGTAGATTATTGCCTTATGGCACATGCTGAAGAACAAAAGAAGTGGCTAGCAACTTTTCTTGAAACAAGGAATCAAAGTGAGACTTCAAGAATACACGGAGTACCTCTAAGCACGCTAAATAAGTTTCTTCAAACTTTTCCTGATTTATATAAAGAACGTTATTCTAAAAAAGAATTTGAATATTGGATAAATTTATATTTTTGTGGATTTGGTGTTACTGCAATATCAAGAATAACATCAAGAAGCAGACATACAATTACCAAGTTTCTTAAAAAATTTGATGTCTATGAAGAGCTTTTTATATATACAAAAGATATAATTGAAAATTTTGCTAAAAGCAAAAATGCTACAGTAGAATTTCCTGATGGAAATATAAATGCTAGAACCTCACTTAAATGGACGTGCTTAGAACATAATCATACTTTCCCTAATAGCCCTTCATCTGTTATGGGTAAGCAAAAACAGTGGTGCAAGATATGTAAAGGCCAGAAAATTTTTGATATCCAAGATTTTAAAGATTTTGCTGAAGAAAAGGGAGGCAAATGTCTTTCAAAAGAATATATCAATTACAAAACTAATCTAGAATTTGAATGTGCGATAGGGCATCGTTTTTCAAGGACACCAGCACATTTATATGACAATAAACAGCCTAGATGGTGTTCGAAATGTGGTGAAGTAAAAAGATATGAAGAAAAGAAAGAATTCATCATAAAAGAAGTAAAAAAATATGTAAAAGATAAAGGCGGTACTTTATTATCAATAGACCAACCAATTTACACTATACTTTAAAAAGACGATGTGGATTTTTCAAACTAATTTGCAAATTACCAAGTGAAAGTGAGGGAGCGGTCTTTGAAATAAAAGATAAATTCAGTATTTCAACGACTGTTTTCATTTAGAATACTTTCACCATTCTATGATAAATTCCTATCAGAATATCATGAATAAATACAATAATTTTCATGTGGTGGACCATCCACTTATCCGTCACAAATTAACACTCATTCGAGATAAAAAAACAGGTCACCAACTCTTTCGAGAATTGGTCAATGAAGTTGGTACTTTAGTTGCATTTGAACTCACGCGAGATATTCCATCACAAAACATTTCTGTAGAAACACCAATCATAGAAACCACTGGTGTGAAAGTCGATGGCAAAAATGTTGTTCTTGTTCCCATCTTACGAGCAGGTTTAGGAATGGTCGATGGATTAATTAAACTCATTCCTAATGCGCGGGTTGGATATGTGGGCATGGAACGCGATGAAACGACTCACGAACCGGTTCATTATTATTTTAAGATCCCCAAAAAGCCTGAAGACCGACATTTCATTATCGTAGATCCAATGCTTGCCACCGGTGGAACTGCCATTGCCACTACAAACAGTTTAAAAGATTTAGGTGCTACCCAAATCAAATTCATGTGTCTGATTGCTGCGCCTGAAGGTGTTTCGGCTTTTTGCGAAGTACATCCGGATGTTCAAGTGTATGCAGCCTCCCTTGATGAAAAACTCAATGAAAATAAATATATTGTTCCGGGATTGGGTGATGCGGGTGATCGGCTATTTGGGACAAAATAGGTTTTATTTCTACGAAGCAAAAAAATTTTAATATTATTAACAGATAAATAAATGAATGTTTACGAATTTATTCGAGAGAAAACCGCCGGTTTTCAAGAGAACGCAACAGAGTTCAGGGCCAAATTAGAACCCAGATTCCGCAATTGGTCTAATACCATCAATGATAAGATTACAAATACACTGAACAACCCCTGGATAGCCAATCTTAATCCATTTGATAAAAAGAGTGCTATTCCATCAGAACTAATTACCAAAAATAAGGTGATAGAAAAGGTCTATAAAGAGCTGCATGAACAACTGGGTCAAGAAATATACGTTGGGGAATGGGAAACGATTGATCAGTATTGTATCAATCAGTTTGCAGAAATAACAGGCGATAAACAATGGATTCATACCGATCCTGAACGGGCAAAAAAAGAATCTCCATTTAAAACAACTATTGTCCATGGTTTTCTAACATTGTCTTTGATTCCCAAATTGACCAACACCATTAGTTCCTCAAATAATTTATTTCCCGAAGCGCGGATGGTCGTTAATTATGGTTTGAATCAAGTGCGTTTTCCATACCCGGTGAAATCGGGCTCTAAAGTCAGGGCCCGCACTCGTATAGTAGGCGTCCAGACAAAAAAGAATAGTATTGAATTGGTAAATGAGATCAGTATAGAAGTGGAAAACAGAAAACGCTTTGCCTGTGTAGCAGAAACTGTCTTTCGTTTGTATTTTTAAGGTTTTATTGATACCATATCTCCTTATCTCAATTTATATAACTGAATAAAATAATTTTACGTAACTTTTAATATGATCAACCTGAACAGCCTAAATAATGGCATTCAAAAGCTGAACTGGAGTTTTCAAAAATAGACTGCTATGATTCACTACATAAATCTTTTTTTTAGGCAAGAGATATGGACCCTCTGTATGGAGATGGCCCCTTACTTATTGCTTGGCATGTTTGTATCAGGTTTAATATCCATTTTTATAGATAATTATTTTGTTACAAAGTATATTGGTCAAAAAAATATTAATAAATTCGTTTTGATTGAACGTATCGAATCCAAAGGGTTTTCCATAAAGGACTAATCTTTGCAATATCTAAAATATTACATATCACCCCTAACGCTGGTTTTAGCTTTATATACTTGTACGTTGGGCTCATTATATCCCACTGCATTTTTTATTGGTATCTCACTGTTCATTATACTCGGCGATATAATGATTAAAGAAGATTCTATGGAAGCCAGTCATCAAAACCAATTTATAATGAACCTGCCCATGTATATCAATCTGCCCTTGATTCTTCTTTTAGTCTTTATGACCGTATTTGTTATCAGCAGCAACCCCTCTGTGGAGCTTGCTCAACGCTTAAAAACAATTATTGGTGTTGATTTGATGGCTTTAAATCGTTCTATGCATCCACTAGATACAATATCTCTCGTTGCTTTGACTAGTCTATTCATTGGTATTATGGGAACCGTGCCAGGCCATGAATTGGTCCATCGTATTAAAAATAAATTTGATATGTTTATGGGGAATTGGCTTCTCGCATTTTCATGGGATTGTGCTTTTGCTATTGAACACGTATATGGGCATCATAAAAATGTTGGGCTGGAATCGGATCCTGCTACGGCTAAAAGGGGGGAGAATCTTTACCGCTTTATTTTAAGAGCTATCATAAAAGAGCAGAAAGATGCATGGATCATTGAAAACAACCGTTTAAGAAACACCCACCATTCTATTTTTAGTATAAAAAATAGAATGCTAATCGGGCATATACGAAGCGGTTCAATTGCATTCATTGCCTATCTGGTTGGTGGGCTGAGCGGAATGCTTATATTTATATTATGTGCATTTATTGCAAAATGTTTATTAGAGGTCATTAATTACACAGAACATTATGGATTGGTGCGAGTCCCCGGTCAACCGGTTAAACCTCATCACTCGTGGAACACCAACAGTGCCATTAGTAGTATGTATTTATATAACGTAACGCGGCATTCTTCTCATCATGAGAAAAGTCATTTAAAATACTGGAAGCTCAAATCTTATCCAAATGCCCCCACAATGCCTCAAGGTTATTTAAGTATGCTTTATTTAGCAATATTTTTACCATGGCTATATCATAAAATCATGGCGCCTAGATTGATTGACTGGGATCGTAATTATGCTAGTAAGGAAGAACAAAAAATTGCACAATTTCATAATCAAAGCGGTAACATTCATGTGCTGCAAAATAAATAGGCGTCAACAATGAAAAGGTGTCTCGGGTTACTGGTTTCTTTAATTGTATTTATAGTCAGTTGTGAAGAAGAAAGATGCGTTGATGAGGAAAAGATAAATAATGATTATGTCTGTCCAGAAATTTATGACCCTGTCTGTGGTTGTGATGGAAAAACATATTCCAATGATTGTGTTGCTGCAAACATGGGAGTGCTTGATTGGGATAAAGGAAGATGCAAATAAGTAAGAGAATCCTTTTTTTAGTTATTTTTCAGTTTTCCATACTCTATGGAGCAAATAAATATCCAATTATTTTAATTCATGGATTTCTTGGCTGGGGGAAAGAAGAATTGGGAGACTTCAATTATTGGGGAGGCAAAAATAATATTGAACAATACCTTCGAGATAAAGGATATGAAGTATACTCTGTTTCTCTGGGTCCAATTTCATCAAGTTATGATTGTGCAGTAGAAACTTTTTACCAAATAAAAGGTGGTCAGTTAGACTATGGACAAGCCCATTCAGAAAAATATGGTATCATTCAAAAACCTGAAGGTATGGTGTACCCAGGATTGTATCCTGAATGGAGCGCAGATAATCCGGTACACATTCTCGGTTATAGTTTTGGCGGCGTGACAAGCAGAAGACTTCTGCATTTGCTCACCAATACAATCCCAAAAGATTCTACCGGGGCGCCCGAGGAGAGTGTCCTGCTTCGGGAAAAACTCTCTAGATGGGTTGCATCTATCACCACTATGTCCACACCGCACAATGGGGCAACCCTGTCAAATATTCTTGTTGATCTTGTGCCTTTTACCGATAATCTTCTGCCTTTGGCTGACCTAATCAGCTCAAAATATTATGATTTTAATCTAAAACAATGGGAAATCACCAAAAAAGAGGACGAATCCATTGTTGAATATTTATCCAGATTAAAAGATCATCCTGCTTGGAAGACAAAAAACAGTGTGGCCTGGGACTCCAGTGTCCAAGGTGCAATGGCGCTCAATAATGAATTAACTATCAACCCCAATGTATACTACTTTTCTTTCAGCACGGTGGCCAGTATTCGGGATGAGAAAACAGGCTACCATAAACCGGCAGATTTTATTAACAGGGCCAACTATCCCCTGGGATGGGTAATCGGCAGAACGAAGGTGGATATGGGGAACGGGGAAAAGACAGATGAAACCTGGTTTAAAAATGACGGTACAGTGAATACCATTTCAATGATCCGCCCCTTTACAGGGCAAAATGGTCCGGAACCTTTGAAACACTTCATTCCTGGCAAACCAATCAAAAAGGGTGTTTGGAACTTTATGGGTGAATATTCAACAGACCATAAAGGATTTGTTGGCATTTTTATTAATGACCAGGCGCGGATCGATGAAATGATGAGCCGCTTTGAGTCCCACGCGCAGCGTTTATATTCCCTTCCATAAATTTGTTATTATTTGAGTGGTTTGGGCTTACTTTTAAATGTAGGCAATGCCCATAAAATGAATATTAATGAATTAAAGACCATCCCCAATATGTTAAGCCTAAGTCGGCTGATCTTGATTCCTGCAATGCTGATTCCCTCTTTTTTCATCGCAGATGAAGCTCTAGCAAGACAGGTTTTTCTGATTATGTTTATCTTGATTGGCGTCACTGACAAATTGGATGGTACATTGGCTCGTTACTTGAACCAGACATCTAAATTGGGGGCAGAGCTGGATACCCTGGCAGATACAGTATTTTATCCCTTTATTGCACTCTGGCTCTATCGATTTGAAAGTGACGTAGTCGGTGAGTGGTGGATATTGATTTATATTTTACTGGGGTTATTTTTTCTAAAAATGATCATGGGTAAAATAAAATTTGGTAAAATGCCAACTTTCCATACGATCGGTGGTAAAACATTCGCTGCATCATTATACTTTTTTATGATTATTACAATGTTGCGCCCAGATATTGGAAAAACATTGTTCCCTGTTTTATGTGTCATTGGGTTTTTGAATCAGATGGAAGAAATGTATATTTTTCTGACCCGGGACAGTGTGGATGAAAATATAAAATCCGTTTTTACCAAATAATTGATCAATTTACTTGAGTCGAAGGTCTGAATGGAAAATAGAATTTTCTTACGTTTGGTTCTTTCTCTGGTTTTGGTATTCGGAACAGCCACAGCCCATATTGATATTGATAAAAAGGATTATTACGCAGATGGTCAGACTGCCGCTAAATATTATTCTAAAGGCGCCGCCGCTGGCACAATCGTTCAATTTTTAATCATTGATGCCATGGCAGATGAAAACTTTTTCCATGTAACCTGACTCTCCCTATAACATATAAAATATGAAACATTTGCAATTGATGCTGCTTGCCTTTCCCCTTTGGGCTCAAGCCAATATCAATACGAGTGGTTATTATGATGCCTTTATTGATAACAACGTGCTCAACGTTACTATAAGAAGTGAGAACATTCACCCCATCGATGATGAAGATGAATACGGCCTTTTATTGATCCGAAGTGACGGTGGTAAACTGAGCCTAAAAATCAAATGGGGTGGCATGTATTTGGGCCTTGGTAATCGGGATGTGACTTATCTCATTGGGGAGTATCCTGCTGTTACAGAAAATTGGGAAACAACAGATAAGCATACGGTTTCCGTTGCAAAATATCCGGTGGGCCTGATTAAAATAATGGAAGCAAACACAGTGGTATCTTTCAGAACTACTCCTTACCAAGAAGCCCCCATCACTTATAAATTTGATTTGACCGATTTAAAGGATGTTGTCGAAAAATATCCTAACCATTTTCGTTCGATTCAGCCAACGCCCATCATAGAAATTGTTGGCAATCTGGCCACATTATCTTTACTTACATTTGTTATTATATCTGTAATCAGTGGATTTTGAACACTCAATCTGCCAAAATAATATTAGCAGACTGCTTCTTTATAGTCTCCAGCCAATCAATACACCGGCCCAGGGGGCGCTCTTGCTTCCATTTTTCATATAGTATATTTTATAACCTAAGAAAAGTCCACTAGAACTTTTTTGGTATCTATGTCCTACACCTATATATAATGTAATTGGTTTTGCTTGAACTTTGTTATCTCCTCTGCCTCTCTCAAGCTTTCCAGAAAGAATTGTAACACCTCCACTAAATTCAGCCTTACGATTTTCGTCTCCTTTAAAATAGTGAAGGGATAGTGGAAAAAAGCTTACATTTTTATTTTCCGGATTTCCTCTCGTTGTTGATCCGAATCCAATTCGGCCCGTGATATTATCTGAAAGTAGTCTTTCATAGTTAATTGTAGACAAATAGCCAGCGCCGCCGATTTCGCCATATAAAAAGTTGGTTTGGGCATTCACACCATTTATAAACATGATTAGAGTAATTATAAATGATGTCGTGAATTTGTTAACTATTTTTGACGAACTTAATTCTGTTTTTTTTCTTCTGAAAATTTATCGAATTATCCTTTTGTAATCGTTTAATATCTTTTCTGCATCTAAACGACTTTTTGAGTATGTAGAAAATGGTGCGGCACCATCATTGTACATAGAAATAATATATACACCAACCCCACTTGTGGATTCGGTAGGTTGTGTTAAGTCAGGCGTAATGACCGTTCGCACCCCCATGGAAGCCGACTCTCGGGTTACAGCGGGCTGTATAACGGTAGGGTTATTGATTGTCTTTGCCGAATAACTTTGGTCCTGGAGCACCACAAATGAATCAAAGCCTTTGGCTTGGGTTAGTTCGGCGCATCGATATAAAAGCATACGAGTTATCTGGTCTGCGGGCGTATGCTGATTGCCGTAAAAACGGACTTCATACATATTTTTACCCACAGATTTTTCTTCGTATCCACCCATAGATCCCCGGGGACCATATGTAGACGCACATCCTATAAATATAATGAGGATGCCCAATTTTAGCATAAATACTTTCATTGGCCTAAACTTACCACCAATCTAAGCAAGTGCCTCAATATTTCGCCGGGGCACCTTTTTTGGGTGTAGATTTTTTAATGAATTCCCGGATGTCTTCATTGGATAGTCTCAGGTCTTCCTTCCGGAGATACATCATATGTCCGCTCCGGTACCCTTTAAAGCTGAGCCGGTCTTTCATTTTACCGCTGGGGTCCAGTCGCCACATAGTATATTTTGCATCAAAGTATTTGGTGGCGCCATCATAATAGCCAGATTGGATCATGGTGTGGAGGTAAGGATTCTGAGCCATTGCAAGTCGGAGATTTTCTCCAGTATTATTATTTGAGCGATCCCAAGGACGCACAGGACCAAACATATTATACTTCACGTCTGTTTTGAATTTAAGTACGTTCTTATAATAGTAATTTATAGCTGGCGTAAATGAGTGGAGCCATGAAGTTAATTCCGAATTGAAGTCAGGTCGAGTGCCGCCCTTTGTTTTATCAATTCCTTTATAGCGTGAATCTAGGCGACCTACGGTAAACCCCTCATATCTGAGTAGTTCTTTCCAATAAAAAGAAGTAGGTACATCCAAGTTGTAAGATAAAATTGATTCTTTTGAAATACCAGAATAGCGCGCCATTTGCGCTGCTGCTTCATCCCGCTCTTTTTCATCTACAAAACCACCTTTGGCAATCACAGCCATCAGTTCATTAACAGCATAGTTTTCTGACTCTTCTAGTACATCTAAAAGGTCTTTTCGCTGAAGATCCGCTGGCAGTTTTTTATGATACCATGCAGCGGCAGTAAAGTACGGGACACGCAAAGCTGCCCCTACCGGTCCGGCGCGGCGTCCACTACCCGAGTCGATACCCAGTTCGGTAGGTGACACCAATATGACACCATTGAGATACATCCATTGACGACCTTGAAGTGCCCCGGCCAATCCAGAAACACGAGTCGTGCCATAGCTTTCGCCAATAAGATATTTGGGAGATTCCCACCGATTCACCCGCTGGATAAATGTATTAATCCACTCCGCTAAATATTTAATATCCACATTGACGCCGAAGAATGTTTCTTTCTTTGTGTCCTTATCAAGAATACGTGAGTACCCAGTATTAACTGGATTGACAAAAACAATATCCGCCACATCTAGAATGGAATAAGGGTTGCTTTTCACACCATACGGTTGAACGGGATATCCTTCCTCATCTACGTTTAGGATCATAGGCCCTGTGTAGGCCAAATGCATCCAAACCGATCCTGATCCGGGACCGCCATTGAACGAGATCATGATGGGTCGTGTATTTTTATTTTTGATATCAGTCCGCTCATAATAAGTATAATGAACAGCAGCAATTGCCTTCCCCGCCTCATTCCAAACGGGTTGAGTGCCAGTGGTGGCCTGATATTCTACTCGTTTTCCTTTGATTGTAGTTTTGTGGTTAGTAATAACTGTAGTATCTGCAGGTAGGAACCGGCCTTGAGCACAAATACCACTAACGATTAGAACAAAGATTAATGTTTTCAATTTCATTTTTTCCTCCTAAAAATTATCAACTTTGCGGTATGCTTCTATTACTGCGAATTCACCGACTTTACCTTGTTTTGAATTACCATGTTCCATGCCCATGATCCCTTTAAATCCTTTGTTATAAATATGTTTAAACACATTCAAATAATTGATTTCACCTGTGGTGGGTTCTTTTCGACCAGGATTATCACCTATCTGGAAGTAACCAATTTCACTCCAGGCCTTATCTATATTGGGAATGAGGTTACCTTCTGATATTTGCTGATGATAAATGTCGAATAAAATTTTACAGGATGGACTGTCAACGGCCCGACAAATTTCATAAGCTTGTGGAATTTCTGTTAAAAACTGACCTGCATGATTAGCCCACCAATTCAATGGTTCCAAAACCATGACGAGGCCGTGTGGCTCTAATGCCTCGCATCCTAAGCGCAGTGCCTCTACTACATTGGTGGTTTGGTACGCCATCTCTTTTCTTAAATCCACATATCCTGGGACTACAGTCATCCATTTGGCGTTAACACGCTTAGCCACCTCTACAGAATCATTTATATTTGCTACAAATTCTTTACGAAGTGCTTTGTCGCCACTGGTCAGGTTTGGTTCGCGCCAATAAATTTTGTGCGCAACAAAAACGCCCATATCCATTCCAAGGCGGCTCATTTTTTTGGCAATCTTTGTTTGCATATCAACAGTTCGATTCTTCATGCCATTATCTTCCATGGATCGAAATCCATGGTCGTACATAAATTGAAGCTGATCTAAAAGAACCTCTCCAGCATTATGTTTAAACATGCCAAAGTGAGGTGCATAATTGAGATTAAACTCCTTAGCGCTTATTGATTTTTCTGATAAAGAGCGAGCAATCAATCCCGTAGTAATAAATGGGGAAGATGCCACTAAAGCGCTCTTTTTAATAAATGATCTTCTTTTCATGTTTTACCTATAAGTTGTTACACCCGGAATGGGAATGGGATAATTTCCATTTTTATCTGGCAGTACCGGTGCGGTGTCAGTAAAAGAATGTAGCTCTGGCACTAATGAATGATCTATAGCCATTGCTGCATCCCAAGTAATGGCCTGTCCAGAATACGTGGCCATTCTTCCCATAATTGCTGTCATGGTGGCTTCGGCCCCTTGGTTTGTATCATTTAATTTATGCTCTCCAGCTTTAATTGCAGCGAAGAGTTCATTGTGTTCTTGTTGGTATGGATTGATATCACCTTCTCCATCATATTCATATACTGTCTTACCACGCTTATTTTTAATTAGACCATAATTAGTACTATTGGTTGTGACACTGCCCCTTGTTCCTTGAAACACTTCTTCCACCCGATTCATGCAGCCCGGCTGGTGGCGGCACTGACTGGCGATAACCTGTCCATCTGGATACGTGAATTCTACAAAGTGGTGATCATATATCTGACCATACTCATTTCCAGCACGAACCTCTCTACCGCCCATTCCTTGCGCAGATACTGGAACTGATCCTATGAACCAGTTAGCCACATCAATGTTATGGATATGCTGCTCTACAATATGATCTCCACAGAGCCAGTTAAAATAATACCAATTTCGCATCTGGTATTCTAATTCGGTTTGTTCTGGCTGCCGTTCTTTCAACCAAACGCCACCACTATTCCAGTAGACTTGACCTGAGACAATATCACCAATCTTACCTCGGTCAATTTTGTTTTTGACTGATTGATAGCTACGCTGATAATGGCGCTGAAGACCAACAACCACGTTTAATTTTTTCCGCTCTGCTGTTTTACCAGATTTAATCACAGAATGGATACCAGCTACATCGGTGGCTACTGGCTTTTCCATGAATACATGTTTATTCTTTCGTATAGCATATTCAAAATGAAGAGCTCGGAAGGCAGGAGGTGTAGTAAGAATAACTACATCGGCCATATCTATAGCCTCCTTGTAGGAATCAAAACCAATGAATATTGTATCTCTGTTTATGTTGAGGCGGTCTTCAGATCCTTCAAATTTTTGCAGGAGATTGTTTAAACATTCTTCCGCTCTGTCCATAAATGCATCAGCCATAGCTACTAGTCTCACATCTGAATCTGCATTCAACGCTTGCGCAACCGCACCGGTGCCACGGCCTCCACAACCGACTAATGCCACCTTCACTTCTCCTTCAACTGAAACTAATCGTTTTGAATTAGCGGGCAACCTGCTCAATAATAATCCAGCTGCTGAAATTTTGGCTGATTGTTCAAGAAATCCTCGCCGATTAAGTTGTTTTATCTTTTCCATTTGTTAATACTCCTTTTTTGGCCGCACCCACATTTTGAATAAATCTTCTTTTGTTGGCTCCTGTCGCGGACGAACAATGCGAAATCCGATATGAGTTGCATCTGTATGCCACCATAAACTTTTAGGAATTTGAGGGTCCTGCTTCTTCCATTGCGGAGTTGAGGTACCTCGAGACGCAGACCGTAGACGATCAGAATCATCCTTGAAAGAACCTCCACGAACAACTCTCGGATATAATTTTCGATTTTTTTTTACCGGATTATATACTTCCTTATCTCGTCCAATATATGCTTGGGAATCATAACTGTCCAAGACCCATTCCGCTGCATTGCCATGCATATCATAAAGGCCAAAAGGATTGGGTTTCTTCTCTTTGCTTGGGTGAAGCTTACCTTCACTATTTCCTTTGTGCCATCCATAGTCATTTAATTTCCGAGTGCTTTGTCCAAAAGAAAATGCAGTCACCTCTCCGCCACGACAAGCGTATTCCCACTCAGCCTCTGATGGAAGTCTATAGTATCGACCTGTTTTTGCTGTAAGCCATTTACAAAATTGTGAGGCTGCATATTGTGTTAAATTAACTACGGGCAGACTTGGTTTGTTGTAATTAAGATAAGGAGGCGTTGCACCGGAGACACCATCAATTTCCAGTTCGATGCTTCCTCTGGATTTTGCTTCGCTGGCATTATCCCTGCTCAAAAATAGTTCATAGATGTTCCAACTAATTTCTACCTCGGCCATCCAAAAATCATTCACCTTTACATCGTGCTGTGGGCCCTCATCTGTCTTCCGGCCCTTTTCCTGTTTGGGGCTCCCCATTTTAAATGTGTCCCCATTGATGGGAATCATTTTTATTGAGAATTCAGATCCAACTAATGGTTCTGTATATACTGTAAACTTATCCCCTTGCCCAAATCCAATAGTAAAGAAAGTGAGTAAAACAATTAGGAGCTTTGACCTCATTGATTAGACTTTAGTAGAAATATCATCAAAAGGTTTTTTGGTGATCTCCGGCACTTCTGCATCATCGTCCGGATAGCCCACGGGGATCAAAAGATATGCCTTTTCATTGGCAGGGCGCTCCAATATTTCTCCCAAAAAATTCATAGGACTTGGGGTGTGGGTGAGCGTGGCCAACCCTGCATTATGGAGTGCCGCCAATAAAAATCCGGACGCAATGCCCACAGATTCACTTACATAATAATTTTTTCGATGAGTTTCGTCATCTACCACATCATAAATCTGGCGGAACACCACGATGAGATAGGGCGCTATTTCTAAGAATGGCTTATGCCAATCCGTACCAAACTGGTTTAAATCTTCTAACCATTCTTTTGTGGCGCGGTGACCATAGAATTCTTTTTCTTCAACTTCAGCCGCTTCTCGAATTTTCGACTTGACCTCTGGATTCTGCACAATTACAAATTGCCATGGCTGCTTGTTGGCCCCGGATGGCGCAGATGCGGCAGATTTGATACAGTTTTCTATCACCTCAATCGGGACGGGTCGATCTGAAAATTCCCTTACGGTTCGCCTCGATACAATATCATTTAAGAATGATGTGGATCGGGCTAACATTTCTTCTTTCGAAAATTCTTTAAAGTCTAGTTTTTTGAATCCCATGGCAATTGCCTAAATTAACCTTCTATTATGGAAAAAGAATTTAATCTACTCCGCAAAATGAATCGGTATTTTGTTTTCTTAATCCCGATTTTTTCTATTTTCTTTATTGCGTGCTCTTATGAGAAAACGGAAGCGAAAGGAAAAACGCCACTCATCCTGATATCTATGGATGGATTCCGTTGGGATTATTTTGACAAAACCGATACACCCAATTTTGATTTACTCATATCCGCCGGTGTAAAAGCCAAGGCGCTGATTCCATCTTTTCCGACCAAAACGTTTCCCAATCACATCACCATTGTTACAGGGAAGCACCCTGAAAATCACGGCATTATTGCCAATCGCATGTATGATCCGGTCTTTGATGAATTTTATTATATCGGTGAAGGCAGCGCTCCGGTTCTGGATGGAAAATGGTACGAAGCAGAGCCCATTTGGGTCACGGCAGAAAAGCAGGGTCAAACAGCCATGACCATGTTTTGGCCTGCATCCGAAGCAGAAATTATGGGTGTACGCCCAACGGAATATTTTGTCTATGATGGATCGGTTAATCACAATGAACGCATTGATCAAATTTTAAATTGGTTAGATTATACCCCTTCAAAACGGCCGCAGTTTCTTTCAACTTACTTCAGCCATTTAGATGATGCGGGCCATAATCATGGCCCCGGTTCGGAAGAAGTTATTGGCGCCATTCAAGAAATGGATCGAAGTATTGGGCGATTGATTAATGGGCTGAAATCACGAAATATGTTTCAAGCAACAAATATCTTATTGGTATCTGACCACGGGATGACTTCTATCTCCCCTGATTCTATAATATTTTTAGATGACTATATCGATATGGATTATGTTCATATCGTGGACTGGTCTCCTGTGGCAGCAATTCGTCCTAAGGGCGACGTCAATCCAATCTTCAACACACTCAAAAATGCCCATCCTAAAATGACTGTATACAAAAAAGGGGATGCTCCGGCACGCATGCACTATAATAATCATCGGAGGATTCAACCCATTACAGCTGTGGCAGATGAACATTGGTCAATTTCATCCAGAGAAAATATTGACAAAGGTGATCACAATGAAGGTTTTGGTAAAGCTAATCACGGATATGACCCTAAATACACATCTATGGGGGGCATATTTGTGGGGCACGGTCCTGCTTTTAAACAAGGAATGGATGGTCCAGGATTTACCAATATTCATCTTTATGAAATGATGTGCAAAATACTAAACCTGACTCCGGCAACAAATGACGGTAGTTTGGATTCCATAAAGGTTTTTCTACAAAACTAATTTCACTTCCCACTTTCCTTTTCATTAACCTATACTTGCCGAACTTAAATCGTAGGTAAAAGGTTATTATGGACGCAAAACTCATCTGGCTCATTGCTTTTGTTGGTCTCTATTGGGCATATTGTTTGTTTTGGGGGTTTAAAGGAGCCCGCTCGGCCAAAACATCTGCCGACTATTTTTTAGCCGGTCGATCCATTGGTGTATGGGTATTTGTATTGGCCGCAACAGCTACCAGTTTTAGCGGATGGACATTTGTGGGCCATCCCGGAAAAATCTTTACAGACGGTTTACCCTATGCCTTCGCATCATTTTATGCCCTTACCATTCCATTGACCGGCGTATTATTTTTAAGAAGACAGTGGGTTCTAGGGAAAGCACACAAATATATTACACCAGGAGAAATGTACAGTGGTTATTACGGAGGTAATGCCATGCGGCTCCTTACGGTGCTTGTGGCATTTTTATTTTCCGTACCATACCTAGGGGTTCAACTTAAAGCATCTGGTAGCCTTTTTAATGTATTATCTGATGGATTAGTTAGTGTCAACTTGGGCATGTTCGCTCTGACGACTGTTGTAATAATCTATGTTGCTTCTGGAGGTTTAAAATCCGTGGCTTATGTGGATTGTGCTCAGGCGATTCTCCTTGCAGTTGGTATCGCTATTCTTGGAGGTATAACTATTCATTATGCTGGAGGGTGGGATGGATTCACATCTGGTCTGGCTAACTTAGTAAGTAAAGATGTATCAAGCGGACAAAACCTCACACCAGATGGTTATTCTATGAAGGTGGCAATACCTGGCAGTATACAAATGGTCTCCGCTGGATCTAAAGCTGTGGGCGGGGCTTGGACGGGAATCATGTGTATGACCTACATGTTTGCCCTAATGGGAATCCAATCTTCACCTGCTTTTTCTATGTGGGCATTTTCCAATAAAACGCCTCAAGCTTTTCGCTGGCAACAAGTGGTTGCATCATCTTTAGTCGTAGGCATTTTACTTTTCACCTTTACTATTTTCCAAGGGATGGGTGGTCATATTCTTGTTGAAAATGGAATTCTCCAAAATATTAACGATCAGAATTTAGTCCCCGAATTAATCAATTTGCTGTCTGATGCAGCACCTTGGCTTTTAGGATTATTGGCGGTTTGTGCCTTGGCCGCCATGCAAAGCACGGGGTCCGCTTATATGTCAACATTTAGCGCCATGGTCACTCGGGATATTTACACGAAATATGTTTCACCGGATGCCTCTGATGAAACCCAGAAAATGTGTGGTCGTATTTTTGTGGTGGTGGTTGCGGGTGCAGCCCTAATTGTTGCCGCCAACGCAACTCAGGCCATTGTAATGCTAGGGGGGCTTGCGGTGGCTTACGGGTTCCAGATGTTTCCCGCATTAATAGGCATTTGTTATTATAAAGGTTTTACAACTAAAGGTGTTGTTTCTGGGCTCATTGTTGGTCTTGTAGCTGTAACGCTTACGGACAAAACGTCTGCATGGTTTGGTGTCCCCTGGGGCGCCTATCCCCTCACCATTCACAGCGCAGGGTGGGGCATGCTATTTAATTTGCTGACCACATTTTCCGTTTCATTTTTATCGAGCGAATCGAAAACAGTAATGCTGGCCAAAGCCAAGCACCATGAGTTGCTACAATCCGTTACTGGCATGACACCTGAACGAAAAAAGAAGGTGAAGCTCGCTTGGGTGCTAACACTAATTTGGTTTATAGTTGGGTTTGGTCCATTTGCCACTATTGGAAATGATATATTTTCTAACCCCAATGCACCCTCGCTCTGGGCACCATTCGGACTACCCTCCTTGTGGGTATGGCAATTGCTCTTTTTAGGGTATGGCATTTTTGTCATGTGGTTCTTAGCTTTCCACATGGGACTGTCTGACCCCATTGATCCTGAAAAAGTAGAAGTAATTTCTCGCAAACCTAATTAGAGAACTGCGACTGGGACGGTTTGAGACCTATAGAAATAGTATTAATCCTTACCTTGGGGTGGGGGTTGTGGCTCTTGTTTTCTCCACCAAAAAAGCGAAAAAATATCATCCCTGTGCTATGGCTTGCTGTGGTGTTATGCCTGCTTCATTTATGGGTTGAAAAACCCCACTGGCAATTGTGGCCCACATATAGCTTATTAATCCTGTTTATTTATTATAGAAATAAATCCGTCACTAGCTTCACCAAAGCTGGGTTAGTATTTATCCTTGTTGTGTCAGTGGCGCTTCCCACGGCTGTCCCCATTATCAAGCTTCCGACTCCAGCCGGTCCAAATACGATTGGGTCCACAACCCATCACTGGATTGACCAGAATCGATTAGAGTGGTTCACCCCGGAAGATCCAGACGATTTGAGGGGAATCATGGTTCAGCTTTGGTATCCCGGGATAAAAAACAAAACTATGGACAGGGTACCATATATTGATCATTTGAACCTCCGGGCAAAAACCATATCATCCGCGGGTAGTTTCCCTAGCTTACTTGTAAAACATATTGACCTAACTCGGACAAATAGTTATGATAACTTAAATCCAAGTTCCAGTGAAGCACCCTTCCCTATTATTATTATTTCTCATGGTATTACGGGTATGCGCCATCTTCATACTTCCCTTGCTGAAAATTTAGCCAGCCAAGGCTATTTTGTTTTATCAGTTGATCATAGTTACGATGCAAACTTGACCATCTTTCCAGATGGGAGGGTGGCTGATTATCGTTCAGAAATTACTGGACATCCAGATAGTGTGGCGTTACGCGAGAAACAAATATATACTCGCGCAGCAGACCTTTCTTTCATTATTGACCAATTAGAAAAAATTCAATCTGGAAAAATTAAACACCCACTTAATGGATATCTTGATTTAAATAAAATCGGTGTTGCGGGTCATTCGTTTGGTGGAGGGACCAGTACGCTTGCATCATACCTTGACAGTCGAATTAAAGCTACCTCCGCTATGGATAGTTGGATGAATCCTGTGCCAAAAAGTGTAATAGCGACGGGTTTGTCACAGCCATTTTTATACATGGCACGTCCTAGTTGGAACGACTCTGATTATCCTGATAATAATGATTACTTATCACCCATAATTAAAAATAATGCTGTTTCTAGTTATTGGATTACCATCAAAAAATCTCTCCATATGGATTTTTCAGATACACCGCTATTTTCTCCATTCATTGGATATTTTCTCGATGTGGGTGAGATTGATAATGAGCGTGTAGTCTTTTTGGTAAATCAATTAAACCTGGAATTTTTCAATCAATATCTCAGAGGGGTTTCAAGCCCAATTCTTTCCGGTGCTGATTCCATTCCTGAGTTTATTTTTAATCATCGGTCGTGATGCCTAAGAAAGTTTTACTTATAATTTGCTTGGCGCTTGGCTGCACAGTTCCTTGGTGGTTTATTGATTCTGATTCATTGTGGTTCGGCTTGCCTGCCTGGGTAACCTATGCAATAATATCGGCTATTATTTATTCTTGTCTGTTGGGATTTATAATACAAAAATATTGGAAAACAAAAGACAATGCAAAATAACGCGGCACTTCTTGGTCCTGGCGGCATCACATTTTTAGGCATATATATCCTATCATTGATTTTAATCGGTTGGTATGGTAAAAAAGCCCGAACTGAAAATTCATTGTCTGATTTTTATTTAGCGGGTAGAGGGATGGGGTTTCTTGTCCTTTTCCTCACGCTATATGCGACACAATACAGTGGAAATACCTTGGTAGGCTTTGCAGGCCGCGCATATCGAGAAGGGTTCCATGCTATTGTTTTGGTTACGCTTTTATCGAGTGCAGTGGGTGCGTTTATAGTATACGCGCCTCGACTATATCGTTTATCTCAAAAATATAATTTCATTACTCCGGCAGATTATATTCACCACCGTTTCAAAAATAATCCATTAACCATACTCGTCGCTTCCTTATGTTTGATGGCCCTAGCCAATTATGTTTTGACTAATCTCAAAGCAATTGGATATATCGTGGTTGCGGTTACGGGTGGCGCCATTCCTTTTGCTTACGGTGTAATTGCTTTGTCTCTTGTGATGGTCATATATGAAACTTTAGGTGGAATGAGAAGTGTGGCTTGGACAGATGCTTTGCAAGGTTCAATTCTTTTGATAGGGGTATTTACAATATTTGTAACTATACAAAATGAATATGGCGGGTTCGGATTTATTTATGAACAAATCCAAATGAGAGAACCATACCAGTTACTTCCGCCTACATTAAATGAAAAACTTACTTGGTTCAGCACGGTATGTTTGGGGTTTTTCGGCATCGCATTTTATCCCCATGCGGTGCAAAGGATCTATTCAGCGCGCAATGAGCGAACATTAAAACGTTCTATTCAGGTTATGGCTTTTATGCCATTGGTTACCACATTGTTTATGGTAGTGGTTGGGTTGACTGCGCTGGCCGTATTTCCTGGATTGGATCGACAAGCCAGTGAAGGGGCCACCCTGCTTGTTTTAAAAGATTTATCCATGCGGGGTGCCATCGGCACAGGAGTGATCGTGTTATTTTTATCGGCTACTATTGCAGCTATTATGTCCACAGTGGATTCAGCTCTTTTATCCATGTCTTCTATTATTACAAAAGATTTTTACGCGCGGCTGAGACCTGAGTCCAGTCAGGCATACCTAACCAGACTGGGAAAGATCGTTTCTTGGATTATTATGGCTTTTTCAGTGTATTTGGCCATTGCACTCCCACAAACTATTTGGCGGTTGCTCGAGATTAAACTGGAATTGCTTATACAAATTGCTCCAGCATTTTACCTTGGGTTATATATGCACTCTATACGCTCCAAATCAATATATGTCGGTATGGTCGTTGGTACCATTTTTGCAGTAGGGATGATGGTTGCCAATAAATTAGGGGCAGACATGCCAGCTAAACCTTGGGGTATTCATGTGGGCGTTTTGGCCCTGACTTTAAATATCATAACTGTTTTTATTATTGAAAAATTATTTTCAACAAAAGATGAATAAATTCAATATATCCGGACTTATTCATTTATCTATAGTTTACATCCTATGGGGTAGTACATACCTAGCCATACGGATTGCTGTTCAAGAGGGGTCTGGATTCCCGCCAATAATTATGTCTGCTACGCGGGTATTTATAGGCAGTTTGATTCTTTATTGCCTGGCCCGTTTTGTAAAAAAACAAAAATTTCAATTGACACAAAAAGATTGGGTGGTCCTTTCGATTTCTGGGCTTGCTTTATGGTGGGGAGGTAACGGCCTTGTTGCTGTTGCAGAAGTAACGGTCCCGTCTGGATATGCAGCATTAATTATTGCATGTACACCTATTTGGGTTGCAATTATAGAATCCATATTAGATAAAAGGCCTCCGTCATTGTTGTTAATATTTTCATTGTGTATTGGTGTGTCCGGCATTGCTGTCTTGAATTGGCCAACAATTGTTTTGGGAGAATTGAAAGATCTTTTGGGACCCATCCTCCTAATACTTGCAGGGCTAAGCTGGGGGGCAGGGTCAATATATCAAAAAAGGGAAAGTGTGAAATCTTCACCAGAAATTAGTTCGGCGATTCAACAATTTACTGGTGGCATCGCTTTATTAATTACATCAATTGTTATATCTGAACCAAAAATAAGTCCGGAACCATCTGCCTGGTGGGCGTGGGGGTATCTGATTGTATTTGGATCTGTGATTGCATTTACATCATTTATAAAAGCCTTGAACTTGCTACCCCCCAATATTGTTTTTACTTATGCCTTCGTAAATCCCGTGGTGGCCGTCTTTCTTGGTTTTGTCATATTGAATGAACCAATTACAGGCTGGACAGCTACCGGTGCAGTTTTGGTCTTGCTTGGTGTGTTGGGTATATTTAAAGAACAAAAGAAACACATATCTTCTTCATCTTAAATTCGAAGGCAAATACATAAGATACTTTGCACTTATTACATTAAAAATCACCCCAACTTTTAATTCACAAAAGATTGAAAACATGAAAAAACTATTTATTCTTCTTAGTCTTTTTACCACCATTAATGCACAAAGCACTTGGGCATATTCCAACCGCGTTCACCCAGAATTGGAATGGCAAACCATATCCACAAAACACTTCAATGTTCATTATCATCAGGGCATTGAAGACATTGCCAAAAGGGGAGCAATCCTTGCAGAACATTATCGGCCAACCTTACTGGCGCAAATGGGTCTGGATACAATTCCGAGGATCGATATTGTATTTACAACTGAAGACGAAATCATGAATGGGTTTGCCACATGGATGTATAATACTTTTATATGGGTAGATCAAAATGATGCGTCTATTTGGCTTGAAAAAAATAAGTGGCTTGAGCAAGTGCTTGCCCATGAGCTTCAACACATTGTCCTGCTTCATAAAACAAAATCTTGGTTTCCCGATCCATTGGGTCGATTATTTTCAGGCATGCCAGGATGGGTTGTTGAGGGGACAGCAGAGTATGAAACAGAAAGTTGGCGTCCTTATCGAGCCGATCTTTCACATAAATACCAAGTGCTTAAAAATAATATGGGTTCAATGGATCCTCACCACGATGGCTTTTCAAAGATGCTATATTGGGCCGATAGGTTTGGAGATTCAACTATTACCCAAACTTTAGCTTATCGAAATGATCTCAAATTATTTTCGTTTGGAAAGGGATTTAAAAAATCTACTGGAATTTCTGTTTCTCAATTCAACGAAGATTGGCGGCGTCACATGAATACATATTATTATGGATATCGATCTCAAAAGGAGACCTATAAAGATATCGGTGATGTTTTCACCGTCCCAATAAAAAAAGGGGGGGCCTTTTTGTTTCACTCTGACAGTAGTCAAATTGCGCTACTAGGAAGATATGATAAAGATCAATTAGACATCTCACTCATTATTGCTTCGAGAGACACAACTAAAGAGCGAGAACGTTTTGAGGGGTGGAAAGAGCGGGTGGAAAAGCTGAAGAAAAAAGAGAAAAAAACCAAAAGGGATTCCATTGCCTTAGAAAAAGCTTTTAAAGAAAAAGTGGTGTGGAAAAAAGATGAGGTAGATTTTGGTCAATTTCACGGAAGTATGTCTTGGTCTGAAAATGGTAAAAAGGTTGCCTATTCGAAATATCATTATGGGAAAAATCAATCCATGGTCTACGACATTAAAGTCTATGATACCGAAACAAAAAAACACCGGTGGCTAACAAGGTCTCTTAGAGCAACTTATCCAGTTTGGTTGGATTCTATAACCATTGCATTTGTAGCTCATCAAAACAATGTATCTAATTTATATAAGATAAATTCAAATGGTGGTGAACCAAAGCCTATAACTAATTTTGAAGATAATACTCAGATTGTAGCACCCTCACTATCCCCTGATGGTGGCTCTCTTGCTTTTGCAATGAATCCTAAAAATGGAAATATGGATATTTATACTTTAAATCTTCAATCAAAAAAGTTGGAAAGACAGACAACAGACGCCATGGCAGATATAAATCCCATTTGGCATCCGAACGGTGAATTAATATCTTATACTTCTAATGCTAATGGTGTGCCCAATATTTATACAAAAAACTTGCGCACAGGAAATATTATAGCAAATACGGATGCAGGCGACGGCATCTGGGGCAGACAGTGGGCACCCAAAGACTCCTTGTTGATTGCTTCGTCCTTAGATGATGTGGATTCTGTTCGACTGGTTAAGGTAGACCCCTTCCGCACTCCAAATACAGAACCTTTATCATTGAGAGAGAATTATACGTCTTGGCTGGATGCGGGCCCAGATGTGTCGTTCGTAAATGAAAAACCCGACTCCATTCCAGAAATTGCCGATCCAGTAAAATATAATTTTACAAAACATATGCGGCCGTTCATCACATTGGCGTTACCATTGCCGGCTCCATTTGGTTTATTTTCATGGACAGATGCAATGAATAGACATATTTTTACGACATTTGGTTATATTAATACATCCAATGTTAAAGACAGTGGTTATTTGTTAGACTATACCACTGCGGGGTTTGGACCCCTTTGGTCTGTGACCTATGCTCATAATATAGGTGGTCTTTATCGGCGATACCAAAAAGCCCATTTCATTGACAACCAAAACGGGCTTTCCTTTTCGCTTCAATCACCGAAAAATTTTGGCGAATCGCTCGTTGCTGACCATCGCTTTTCTGTTTCTGCAACGTTTATAAAAAATAACGTAACGGTTGGGAAGAAAACCGATGAAAAAACTGGTGACCTCATTCCAGTGGATACCTCCTTTTTTGATGAATTGCCCATGCCTGAATCAGGAAGGAATGGGTTTATTTCTTTCGGTTATAATTGGATAAATCGGAGGCCCCACAAATCAAATACCCTTTCACCAAAGCAAGGGTTTGGGCTGGATGCCAGAACAGATTTTGCGAATAAAAGTTTATTTGGAGATTTTAGCTATACGCGTTTTCAAACAGATATGTTTGCAAATATTTCATTAAATAAATCCGGCACACAAATGTTATATACTCGGTTGAAAACGATGGCTGTTAGCGGTAAACCTCCGGCACAAGACTATGTGGGTCTTACAGAAGATGCGCCCATGTATATTGAATATGGTGCAAATAATTTTATCAGAGAATTGTATAACCCCCGGGGGTGGACTGGATATCGGCTCGGTGAAAAAATGTTTTTTGGTTCAGTTGAGCTCCGACAATTAATGGGATTTTTTTCTATTAACCTCATTTCTGATTTTGGCAATGCCTGGTCCAGTGGCGCTGAAAAACAAAAGATGATTGTTACAGCTGGCTATGAATTGCGTTTTGGATTAGGACCGATTTCATTGTCTGGTGGCGAAGCTCAGTTAATAGATGATTGGAAAGCAGATAAAAAACCATTGCGTTACCTCCGATTAATGTTAGCGAATCCATTTTAATCTAAAAAAAAATTCTGTTTTAGGAAATTGCCACTTTCCCGTTAATATGAATTGAATGTAACCTTATCGGCCTTATTTATGTAAATAATGCTTTCTTTCCACATATCAAAGGCCAGCCAGCAACCCCATATAAGTGACTTCACGCTTATCTAAAATCACCGCAATTGTCGGCGCCCAATGGGGCGACGAAGGCAAAGGAAAGATTACTGACTTCTTTGCCGGCGATTCCGACTATGTCGTCCGGTTTCACGGCGGCAACAATGCCGGCCACACCATCATCGTGGATGGCACAACATTCAAACTGCATCTCATCCCTTCTGGTATTGTGTATGGCACACCAATGTCTATCATCGGAAACGGCGTTGTTGTGGATCCTAAAGCGCTTCTGAATGAAATTGCTTATGTGAAAGAAAAAGGGATTAACCCCAAGCTCATGGTGAGTGATCGGGCCCATGTAATTATGCCCTACCATATTGCATTAGACGGCGCCCTTTCCGGACATCAAGGCAATCTTGCTGCCGGCAGTACCAACCGCGGCATCGCCCCTGTTTATGCGGATAAAATGTTCCGGAACGGCATCCGTATGATCGACCTGTTAGAGCCGGATGTGTTTCAAGAAAAATTGACCAAAGGGTATAGCTTCGCCAAAGGGCTCATGGAAAAGTCATTGGAACAAACACTTGAAATAAACCAAGACGAAATTTTTAATACCTATGTAGATTATGGCCAAAAGTTAAAATCTTATATTTTTGATACATCGGTCGAACTTTACAATGCTCATAAATCTGGAAAATCCATTTTATTTGAAGGGGCCCAAGGCATCGGCCTGGATGTGGATCATGGCGTCTATCCATTTACCACTTCATCCAATACGGCCGCAGGACATATATCCACCGGCACGGGCGTTAGCTTCAGAGATATTGACCGCATCATCGGTGTAGTAAAAGCATATTTAAGCCGTGTGGGTGAAAGCCCCTTACCATCTGAAATTCATGGTGACGATGCCAAGAGCCTTCGGGACAAGGGTGGCGAATACGGTACCACTACAGGACGTCCGCGCCGCGTAGGTTGGCTGGATCTGGTTCAAGTGCGACAAGCGGTGCGCGTCAATGGACTTACCGAAATTGCACTGACAAAGCTGGATGTATTAAATAATTTTTCCGAATTGTCAGTATGTGTGGCCTACGATGTGGGTGGAGAGCGTGTCACAGAAATGCCTGCAAGTTTGACCCAATACCGAAATGCAATACCCATCTATGAAACACTGCCTGGTTGGGGGGACCTTCCTGAAAATATTTGGGATAAAGGCTATGATGAACTGCCCCAAACATTGCGTGACTATATTGATTTCATCGAGAGCGAAGTGGATTGCCCGGTGAAAATTGTATCCGTTGGCCCCCAGCGCCACGAAACAATCATTAGAAAATGACTGACCACAGAGTTCACAGAAAAAAACCTGTTAATTTTCTCTTATATCTCTGTGCGCTCTGTGGCTTATAAAAATGGCGTTTACAAAAGAAATCATCAACTTTTCCGGGCTTTCTGACACTGACGTCAAAGCCAAACTCAATGAACTGAACATTCCGCTCACGGTTGAAGAAACACTAAAAATTCAAAACGATATGCTGGGGCGTGCACCGTCTCTGGCTGAACTCATTTTATTTTCCATCCAAGGGTCAGAACACTGCGCCTATAAAAGCAGCCGCCCCCATTTAAAACAGTTTACCACAGAAGGTCCTGACGTCGTTCTGGGTGCCAAAGAAGATGCCGGCGTGGTGGCTGTGGCCACGGATAATGACGGCCATCGCTGGTGTGTGGTCATGAGCCACGAATCCCACAATCATCCATCTCAAATTGTGCCTTACGAAGGTGCTGCCACAGGCGTGGGCGGCAATGTTCGGGATGTTATGTGCATGGGCGCTGAAGTGATTGCGGTCACCGATTCATTTCGATTCGGGGATATCAAAAATAATAAAACCAAATGGATTCACGATGGCGTAGTGGCCGGTGTGGCTGGCTATGGGAATCCCTTGGGCATTCCGAATGTGGGTGGCGACCTTTATTATCATGAAGGATATAACGAAAATTGTTTGGTCACATTGGTGACGCTGGGCATCGTCCGGGAAGATCATATTATTCATTCTTATGCACCGGAAAATGCGGACGGGCATGATTTAATTTTAATTGGTAAACCTACGGACAACAGCGGATTCGGCGGTGCCAGTTTTGCTTCACTTGAACT
>DKLW01000054.1:26316-27221 GCA_002455835.1 Fidelibacterota bacterium UBA6630
CGGCATCTTTTGAAATCATCCTATGCCCTGTTTCACATCCTGAAAGATAAAGGGCTCATCGGCAATATCGGCTTCAAAGATCTGGGTGCCGGCGGCGTCGCATGTGCCAGCGTGGAGTTGGCGGAAACGTCGGGCTACGGCTCGGAAGTGTGGATGGACAAAATTCACATCGGCATGGATAACCTGCATCCGTCGGTCTATCTTTGCAGTGAAACCCAAGAGCGGTTCATGTGGGTCTGTCCGCCTGATATTACACCATTAATTTTAGAGCATTATAATAAGGTGTTCGACCTGCCCGGCGTAAGTGAAGGGGCCCGTGCATCTGTCGTGGGTAAAATCCGGAAAGATGGACAATACATCGTCCACAATGGTGATGAAGAAATTGTAAATGCACCGGCAGCAGATGTGACTGAAGGCTTTTTATATCACCGTTCATACGAAGCGCGAGAACAAAATTTTATCGAACCGGATATTCCGGCGGCATCCGATTATAACGAAACGTTGCTCAAAATTTTATCCCATGAAAATATGGCCAGCCGTGAGCCTGTATTTGAATCGTATGATAAACAGGTTCAGGGCAGAATTCATACAGAAACAGGTTTAGCAGATTCCGGCGTTATGGCCCCTTTCAATTCTGAAAATTATCCTGAAGAAATTCGGAATGTAGGCATTGCACTATCTACAGATCACAATCCACGCCATGGGCTCATCGACCCTTACTGGGGCGGTGTAAATGCAGTTGTAGAATCCATGCGAAATGTGGCCGCTGTGGGCGCCACGCCCCATGCTATTTCAGATTGTCTCTGTTTCGGCAATCCGGAAAGGTCACATCAAATGTGGGAATTCGTTGAAGGCGTCCGCGGTGTGGCCGATGCATGTCATGCCATTACACTGAAAGATAATCC
>DKLW01000055.1:0-5619 GCA_002455835.1 Fidelibacterota bacterium UBA6630
GTGGTAAGGTTAATGGAATAAGAGCACAGGTTACCAAAAAACCTTCACTCACAGGATGTTTTCTAACTACAGCAAAAAGAAGTTCCCAGAATGCTCCAGAAATGAATGTTACTGCAATAATTGGTAATATTTGGTTAAATCCAAACCAGAAATTTCCAAATAAAGTTCTTTCTACCATACTCGCGATTGTATTTTGATAACCTACATTAATAGCTCCAAACATATACAATGGTAGTAATGAAATAACTACCAGAATCATAACTCGCTTGGTATCAATACTATCTCTTATATGGGGACCTGATTTTGTAACCTCATTGGTGCTAAATAAAATCGTATCAGTCGCTTCGAATATCGGGTAAAACCTCTCCAAGCGGCCACCGGCTTCAAAGTAGTCACGATACTTATCCAACTGCTTATGTAGGAATTTGACCATTTATCCTTCTTTTTCCATAAGGTCAAGCCCATCTCTAATCGCACTTCCTACATCAATCTTACTGGGACAAGCGAATGTACATAGAGCGAAATCTTCTTCATCGCACTCATAGATGCCTAACTGTTCCATTTCTTCAAAATCCTCTGCTAGTATTGCACGATATAGGGCGTTCGGTAAAATATCCATGGGTAACATGTCTTCCCATGCATTAATGGGCACCATATAGCGTTCGCTCCCATTATTTAATGTTGAAAAGTTAAATCTTTCCTTTTTTCGGCCCAAAAAGGCGTTGGTTAAACTGTATCTTGTCTTTGCAGAACCTGGTTTAAGCATACCCAAAAATTCCCTTTTCTCTCCTTCAGGAACGACAGATACAGTTGAGTCATAAAAACAAAGAAACCCATTGCTATCTGAAGTTATTCCAGTTAATACATCACCAGATATAATCCTATGCCTACCCTCGCTTAAACGATTTTGAATTAATGTACTAATAGGTACCCCTAACCTCGTTTTAATATGAGTCGGTGCAGCAACACTGGGGCCTCCCACCGTGGCAAATAGAGTTGTATCTAATTGACCTGTTAATAAAAAATTTCCAATTCGAACCACATCCTGAGCATTAACGGTCCATAACAGGTCATTAAGACCAATTGGTGCAAAATGATGGATCTGAATACCTACATTTCCCGCAGGGTGTGGACCATTAAGGGTATGAGCTTTTACTCCTGTAAGTTGAAGAAGAGTATCTGAGACAGTATTTTCATGATATGATAAATGAACATCACCATCCGTTAACTTTTTCAATACGTTAATGCCGACTTGAAACGGAGACAAACGACGGCGTAATGCCAAATCAAGATCTACTGATAAAGGAGCCGTGTTCCATCCGGATATAAAAATATCCCGAGGAATGGTATTGGGATCAGCAACTTTATTAAAAGGTCTTTGACGAATAAATGGGAATAATTGCCCCTTTGTCAAAATTTCAATAACATCTTTTCGTTCTAACGAAGAAATTTCATTAAACCGATAGGCGTTGAATTTCTCAAAATCTTCTTTTTCGCTGAGTTCAATTTCGATTTTTTCAATGATCCGACGAGGACCATATTGGATCGATTTTACGGTTCCTCCTCCAGGAGATGGCCAGGTCAATATTGGATTAGATTTACAATGAAATACAGGGGAACCGATCTTAACTATGTCACCTTCTTTGACCAAAAGCTTGGGCTTTACTCCTCTAAAATCTGTGGGGAGGATTGCAACTGAGGAAGGTATTTTTCCTTTCTCCACTTCTTTTACCGGCGTACCGGCGATTTGGATATCGTGTCCTCTTTTTATATATAAATCAGCCAACAATCGACCCCATAACCGTTAAACTACATCCCCTGGAAAATAACCAGAGAGCTATTTATCCAATCGGTTACATCACTGAAGTACCATCCAAATACAAATGTGGGTATGGCCAATGCAATTAGAATGACTGTTGTCAATTTGGATGTTGGCATGGTAATTGACTCACTCCGCTCGCCACTCAAATACATATGCTTTACAACTCGGATATAGTAATAAAGTGAAATCACACTATTGACCACACCTATAAAGGCCAGCCAATAATACTGGGAGCCCGCTTCAATTACAGCAGCAAAAATATAAAATTTACCTATAAATCCTGCGGTGGGTGGCAATCCCGTTAACGCCACCATAAATAATGTCATCACACCAGCCACAAAAGGCATACGCCATCCCAAACCATTATAATCATCAAATGATTCACCGCCAGTTTTTCCCTGAACATAAATCACCACGTAGAATGCGCCCAGATTCATAAAGAGGTACATGAGTAGATAAATCATTATACCATAGACACCGGATTGGGTCATGAGGGGTAGCGCCATCATCATATAACCGGCATGGGCAATACTAGAATAAGCCAGCATCCGCTTCACGCTGGATTGCTGAATGGCCACTAAATTCCCTACCGTCATGGTGGCGGCAGCCAACACGGCTACCAGTTGAGGCCAAGGAACATTATTTAATGCCGTCCAAGTTTCAGCCCCTAACGGAGACCCATCACCGAAGACCTGATTAAAGAATCGAATCAACATGGCGAAACCGGCCGCTTTGGGGGCAACGGACAAATAAGCCGTAATGGTTGTAGGTGATCCTTCATATACGTCTGGCGTCCAAAAATGGAACGGGACCGCAGAAATTTTATATCCAAAGCCGACCAATATAAATACGGCTGACAGAATCAATGCTAGATTCGCTTCAGGGCCCAGTTGAGCAATGGCTTCACGCATTTCGAAGAATTTAGTGGTACCGGTCAAACCAAACAATAGGCTGAGACCATATAGCATAATACCAGAAGAAAAAGCACCATAAATCACATATTTTAAGGATGCTTCATTACTGTCCTGTTTCTTCTTTAAATATCCAGCGAGAAAAAAGGACATGATGGAAACGATCTCAATGGCCAAATAAACCATAATGACATCGATGGCAGATGCCATGAGGAACAATCCAAATGCCATAATGGCGATAATAGAGAAATATTCACCGACACGATAGCCTTTCAAATCAGCGCTATCGAAACTCATTAGAATCACAAATGTGGTGGATATGAGGACCAATACCTTAAAGAAATTGGCGAAAGGATCCATGGCAATGGTTCCCATGAACAACCCTGAAAGCGCACCACCACTCATTCGCACTGCAAATAAGGTTAGTGCCAATCCACCCAGTACCCACCAAGCCACCTTAAAGGAATCTTCTTTACGATACAGGAGATCCGCAATAATGGCCACCAAAACGGTGACTGTCAGAATAAGTTCCGGCCAGAAATGTGTTAAACTATTGAGATTGCTCATGCAGTGTACCTACATACTTGCTGCCGCAAGTCCGCCAAAAGAAACAACCGATTCAATTAAAACATTGAGTGTGGCTGCCACCAGATCCAAGAATGGACGGGGATACACACCCAAGATCAACGTAATGACTGCCAACGGCACCACCGTAAACAATTCACGTTTATTAATTTCAGGCAAATCATTGTATTTCTCATTGGCAGGACCAAAGAACATCCGTTGGAATGCCCATAAGAAATAGGCCGCGTTTAGCAATATGCCTAATGTAGAAATAATTACAATTGTTTTAAAAATGGGGAATGCGCCAATAAAGATCATGGCTTCACTGACAAATCCACTGAATCCGGGCAAACCTAGTCCTGCGAAAAATGCCACTGCCACAAAAGCAGTAAAAACGGGCATTTGAGAGGCCAATCCTCCAAAGCCTTCAATATCTCTATGATGGGCGCGATCATAAATGACACCCACCAAAATAAAGAGCATGGCTGAAATGGTACCGTGATTAAACATCTGGAATACGGCACCGCCTACCCCCGCTTGGGCACTAATGAGGTTTTCCCCGTTCATCCCTGCCGCTGCAATCACAGCCGCCATCCCAATGAGGGTATATCCCATGTGATTCACGGATGAATATGCCACCAGTTTTTTCAAATCCTTTTGGGCCAAGGCACACATGGCGCCCCAAATTACATTTATTAGGCCGAGGACTGCCAATGCACCGGCAAACCAAAATACCCCATCGGGAAGCATGGTGTAATTAATTCTTAAAATACCATATACACCCAATTTCAAAAGTACCCCCGCCAAAATAACGGAGATGGCTGTAGGTGCTTCTACATGGGCCAAGGGCAGCCAGGTATGGAATGGAAATACGGGCACCTTAATGGCAAAACCAATAAATAGTAGCACCCAAATGACTTTGATAGCACTCATACCCCACCAGAGCATGCCATTAAGGGCTGTGGGTGCAGTTTCCATCAAGACCAGCATGTCGAAGGTGTTACCACAAGTAAAATACAGGGCTAAGATTGCGATAAGCATAAGGACAGAACCGGCTAAGGTATAGATGAAAAATTTAATGGCCGCATATTCACGCTGGGGTCCACCCCACATTCCAATGAGGAAATACATGGGGAGCAGCATGACTTCCCAGAAGATATAAAACAGGAAGAAGTCCAGTGCCAAAAAGACACCCATGACCCCTGTATTCAACAACAGAAAGAGTGAGAAATATCCTTTTACTGCTTTATTGATGTTCCAACTGACGAATATGCCAATGAAGCCGATTAAAGCCATGAGAAATACCATGGGCAGACTGAGACCGTCTACACCCAGGATGTATGTAATGTTAAATGAAGGAATCCATTCGGCCCGTTCCATGAATTGGAAGGTCCCATTGCTGGCATCAAAAATCTGCCAGAGGTAGATAGCCAACAGCAATTGAATCCCAGAAACAGCCGCAGCGATCTGTTTGATCAGCTCCGATTTGTTTCGAGGAACAAAAGCAATCGCCACCATACCGATAATGGGAAGCCAAATGATCCAACTGAGTAAATGATTCATACTTAGCCCTTTATGAAATCGCTATATCGCCTGAATAATCAGGATGACAATGACACCAATCAATGCGAACAGCATATAGTTCTGCAATCGACCAGTCTGCACCTTTTTAAGTTGTTTTCCGAGTCCTTGAGCGCTTCGGCCTACACCATCAACCAAGGTTTGATCTAAACCATCATAATCCATTCTACCCGTTATACGAGATAGAATATTGGTTACACGTCCAAACCCATTGATGAAATATTTGTCATAGAGATCCCAGTCCACATAGGCCACGGTCCGGGATAATTTCAAAAAGGGTTGATAGAGGAATCGGTTATAGTTTTCGTCAAAATAATATTTATTTAACGACAATTTGTATAAGAAGCCCATTTTATTGGCCCAGGTTTCTGCTGATAATTTTTGTTTCAGATACGTTAGATAAGATAATCCAATACCCAATGCTGCTACGGCTAAAGATAATCCCATAGCCAAATAGTGGGCATGATGCACACCTTCATAAATTTCTGCAGCAGTGGGATTCCCAGGTGCTACCGAATTGGTCGCTTTAATTAATTCTGTAAACCATCCATGATCGGAGAATGGATTGAAATAGGGCAAGGTGTAAAAGATGAAGAAACTCAATCCCGCCAATAAGACCAGTGGAAAGGTCATAACTTTTGGTGATTCATGAATACCTTCAAATACTTTCGGCATTTTTGGCTCCCCATGAAATGTCATAAAGATCAATCTAAACATGTAGAATGCAGTGATGGCTGCTGC
>DKLW01000068.1:0-1313 GCA_002455835.1 Fidelibacterota bacterium UBA6630
ACAGCGATAGGTGGTTTCATCAACTCTTGGGATGAAGCGGAAGCCCACCTTGATAAAATGCAATTCCCCATCATCATTCGGCCATCTTTTACCATGGGCGGCACCGGTGGTGCAGTAGCATATAATTATGAAGAATATCAGAAATTGGTGGAGAATGGCCTGAATGCTAGCCCTATTAATGAAGTGTTGATTGAAGAATCTTTGCTGGGATGGAAGGAATTTGAACTGGAAGTCATCCGGGATAAGGCTGATAATGCCATCATCATTTGTTCCATTGAAAATATAGATCCAATGGGGGTTCACACAGGAGATTCAGTAACCGTTGCACCGGCTATGACACTCACCGATAAAGAATTCCAACAGATGCGAAATTGGGCTATCCTTTGCTTGCGAACTATTGGCGTTGAAACGGGCGGTTCCAATGTACAATTTGCAGTTAATCCTGAAAATGGTCGCATGATTATTATTGAGATGAACCCACGCGTGAGTCGGTCATCTGCGTTGGCGTCAAAAGCGACAGGATTCCCCATTGCCAAAGTGGCAGCAAAGCTGGCAGTTGGATTTACTTTGGATGAGCTACCCAACGACATTACCGGGAAAACTTTGGCAGCGTTTGAACCCACCATTGACTATATAATAACCAAAGTGCCTCGATTTGATTTTGAAAAATTTCCATCCGCTTCAGGTCATTTAGGTGTGCAGATGCAAAGTGTGGGCGAAGTGATGTCTATTGGTCGCACATTCAGAGAGTCAGTGCAAAAAGCATATCGTTCTTTAGAAGTTGGGTTGGATGGACTAGAGCCCAAACCGGCGGCAGAAGGGGATCCGGATGTTAATCGAGCACGATCATTGGATATGTCCACCTTGCGGTATGGAACGTCATTCCGGTTGTTAAAAGTCCGTCAAGCACTTGTCGAGGGGCAATCTATTGAGGATGTGTTTAATGTAACCAAAATTGATCCGTGGTTTTTAAATCAAATTAAAATATTGGTAGATATGAATAATGTAGAGACGCTTAGCAATGCGTCTTTACGTAATTTAAAACACAATGGATTTTCTGATCGACAAATCGGACGGTTGATAGGGAAAAAAGAAAAAGAGATTCGTGCGCAACGGCATGATGAATCGGTTCACCCTTCTTACAAAGTTGTAGACACTTGTGCAGCTGAATTTGAGGCCCAGACACCATATTGTTATTCAACTTATGATGAAGAAAATGAAATCATGCCCTTAGAGGGGAAGAAAGTGATCATTCTGGGCGGTGGCCCAAATCGAATAGGCCAAGGCATAGAATTTGATTATTGCTGTGTTCA